>NZ_JAKRFW010000046.1:0-38834 GCF_022347905.1 Pseudoalteromonas sp. Of11M-6
TTACGCACCAATAGCTGGCTATTGGAAGTGAATTCAACGCAGTTAGCGCTAAAACTGGCTGCTAGAAAGGCATTAATTATCCGCAGCTCAGGTTAATTATATGTGTAATAAGGAAATATTTGAGTGGTGGCATCGTTTAAATGGATATGAGTGCAAAGAAGCAGTTAATAACAGTATTTCCTTATTTGGGTATATCTAAGATAAGGAAAACGCAATAACAAGCTGGTAAAACATAACTCCTTTAATAGAAATACAAAAAGATTATTTTTTATTTAATTTCAGTGGCTTGTTGGGTGAGGCGTCCCGTGATTGCCTTTCAAAGCAGAAAGTTGTTCAATTTGGGAGAGTGTTACACTTCAAAGATGAATTTGGGGTGTTAGAGTATCATTTTATCTGAAAGTTAGCTGTACTGCTGTCGCGATTAAAGTTTAAAATACTGAAAAGGATTAGAGTAGCTAATTGAATATACCTAAGATTCTTAACCTAAGAAGCTTTAGTGGAGATAGTAATATTACTATAAGTCAAGGACTTGATTAGTCAAAGTGCGTAGTGAAGTGGAATGGGAAAGTCAATGTTTCTCACGTAGCCAAGGTTAGGCATCTTTAGTATTGCACTTGCATGAAAATGAGTATCTTGCCGCTATTTTCCTTTTAACGACAGAATTTCTTTCGATAAGATGCATTGAATCTTATACCAATAATAGTAAGGAAACATAAAATGTTTAGTAATGTTTATACAAGTATGCGGTTAGCCTATTTGGGAGTCGCACTTTCATTATTGAGTGCGTGTGGAGGTTCATCTAACGATGATGTAGATGACATTAACAATGCAGGGAAGGAGAAGCCTCCTGCGGAAGTTAAATATGATGTTACAGGTGTTGTTGAAGGATTAAAAGCCAAATACAGCACTAATGAATTAGTCGATATAGACGTTAATTTATTAGGCGATGACAAGCCGCTAAGCTCTAAAGATGGTTGGCTTGTGAAATATAAGTTGTATCAAACTTCCTCCACAGGAGCTGAGCAACTCTTAGATGAAAGAGGCGGCATGTTTGATCAACAAACTCAACGGTGGAAAATTTCTTTTTCTGCAAGCGAAAGCGCTATGGATGTTAAACTAAAATTGCAAGCTGGCTGTTCAGTTGCAAGTGGTCTTTGTGCTGACAAAGCAGGTAGTAATAAGGACAAACAGTGGGAGCAAACTTTTGAGTATTCAGTAAACGCAGTCGTGGAGCATAGAGTTAATATTACTAACACGACTGAATATTCTGGTGCAACTTCACTGATTTCTCTAGAAAATGGCGATCTGGTGGCTTTATATAACCACGGACTATCCGATACACATAGTAGAGTTAGTATTTCATCTGATAATGGCCAATCCTGGGTTCAAACGTCTAGCTTAAATGTTGAGACTCTTGGCGATTTTGCTATTGAAACAGGAAAACTATTTGAAGATAAAAGTGGTAACTTACTGGCTGTAGGTAATTGTAACGAATCTTCATTGTGTATATTAAAAAGTGATAGTGAAAGCCTTTGGAGTAAGATTTCAGAAATAGACTTTTCTAATTATGACAGCTGTGATGGTGGGGCTGATTTTCCATGTTCTAATGCGCGTCTAGTTCCCGGCTCGTTAATTCAACTGAAAAACGGTAAATATATGCTGAGCTATCTATTTGCTCCGGGAGCAAATAGCGCTGAGCTAGATGTATATATTCGTATTTCGGATGATTTAGTGAATTGGAGCGAGGAGAAGCGAGTTGCAGGCAATGGATTTGATCGTTCTGAATCCAATGTAAATGCAATCGCATTACCTGATGGTAGAGTTTTACTTAGTTATACACCATTTGATTCAGAGTTAATTACAATTTTGATCTCGAACGATGGAGAGAACTTTGAAACACTCCAGAAGCTTAACACCGCCTCTATCCCAAGATCTGTTTCATTAATTAACCACAACGGCTCCACTCGTCTGTTCTATTCCGCAGATTATGGTAATTTTTACAGTAGTAGCCTTGGTGAAGCAGAGTTGTTTACAAAGCCACAACTGATAAAGGAGTTTGATTATTCTGATATACGTACTTCTGATGAGCCGCTTGTAACTGATCAAATTGATGGCACTCTCGGCGTGATATATACAAAAAAATTAAATGAGCAACATGACGTTTTCTTCGAAAATCTGGGAGCGGCTAGAGAAGGAGTGCATTAATTAGCTCATGCCAAGTAGTACACTTAATATGAAGCGTTCAAGCTAGTTGAACGCTTTTTCAGAGTGTTTATTATAGGCTGCGACGTAGGTTGTGGCCTATTTTTATGTCTGAGCCTCTAAAGTTAGAGAGTACTATTAGATCTCAGTCTTGAAATTGCTCAGAAGCCAAAAGAAGAATTGGAGAACAAGGCCTGCCCGCGAATTGAACTAACCAAGCTCCAACTGCCTCTGAATAAGTAAAAAGAAAAGGCCATTCGAGCTTAAAACGAGTGGCGTTAAATGCAGAATACAACTTTTGGTTAAATACCAGTATATGGAATGCACCTTTAAGTTCGTTGTTAGTAGTTCCTATCCACAGAAAGTTTAGCAAGCCCAATAAGTGCCTCTTTATGCACTGAGTCAGGTAAAACGCTTAATTGTGCAATTGCTTTTTGGGCTTCTTCTTGGGCTTTAGCCATCGTGAAGTCAAGTGCTTTGGTCTCGGCTAGTGTTGCTAAAATATCTTCAAGATAATCAAGTCCATTACCACTTTCTATCGCTGTTCTGATCTGAGCTGATTGCTGAGCATTTGCATACTGCATTGCATAAATAAGCGGAAGCGTAGGTTTACCCTCAGCGAGATCATCACCAATATTCTTGCCAAGTAATTCTGCGTTAGCACTATAGTCAAGAATATCGTCTACAAGTTGGAAGGCTGTGCCTAAATGCATACCGTAAAGCTTAAGCGCAGTTTTAATTTCGTCTGATTGCTCTAGCACTACAGCGGGTAGTAAAGTTGCAGCTTCAAATAGCTTTGCCGTTTTGCTGTAGATAACCTGCATATAACTCTTTTCAGTTGTATCTGGGTCATTACAGTTCATTAGCTGTAACACTTCGCCCTCAGCGATAATATTGGTTGCATCCGCTAGGATCTGCATGACTTCCATATTACCAAGACCAACCATCAACTGGAATGAACGAGTGTAGATAAAGTCACCGACTAATACGCTTGCCGCATTTCCAAATTCAGCATTTGCAGTCGGTTCTCCACGGCGCAGTAATGACTCATCAACCACGTCATCGTGGAGTAAGGTTGCTGTGTGAATAAACTCTACAATTGTCGCTAGTGTGATGTGTTTATCACCTTCGTAACCTAATGCTCGTGCAGCCAAAAGGGCCAACATTGGGCGGATGCGTTTTCCTCCGCTATTTACAATGTATAAACCTAGCTGTTTTACAAGTGCAACATCAGATTGCATTTGTTGATGTATAAGTTGGTTGACGTCAAGCATATCTTGCTCAACCAAATTTTGGATAGTTTTTATATCCATTGCGCTCCGAGCCAATCTATTAACCGAAAATGAATAAACTCGGCGATTGTACTACAAAAAAATCATCGACTCGATAAATTGTCGTAGTTGCTTATAAAAAAACGTTTTTATGCTTACTTTTTGTGCTTTTAATGGTCGTGTAATGGGGGAAATAGGTACGGTGAAATCTCATTTGGTACTGTATTAGGTAAACCATAGATTCGCCTTTTGTCTGATGAATTGAGAGAAAAAAGAGCTTGGCTTTGACATTTTTTTGACTAGAATAGGGGAAAATATTTGATTGCCCTCATACGAGCTAAATTTTATTCACTTTCTTCAAATTTGCTCTTGCGCCAAGATACGCATTAGCGTAAACTTCGCGCCCTATTGAAGAATATTAAGTTGCGTCGATTTGAGGGCGCACAGACGGAGTTAATTATGTACGCGGTTTTCCAAAGTGGTGGTAAACAGCACCGTGTGACTGAAGGTCAAACAATTCGTTTAGAAAAGCTAAACGTTGAAACTGGTGCAGCAGTTGAATTTGATTCAGTACTTCTAATTGCTGATGGTGAAAAGATCGAGATCGGTGCACCGTTTGTTAACGGTGGTAAAATTACAGCTGAAGTTGTATCTCACGGTCGTGGCGAGAAGATTAAGATTGTTAAATTTAGACGTCGTAAGCATTCTCGTAAGCAGATGGGCCACCGTCAGTGGTTCACTGAAGTTAAAATCACTGGCATTAGCGCTTAATTTTTAGAGGTACAGAGAGATGGCACATAAGAAGGCAGCTGGTAGTACTCGTAACGGTCGCGATTCAGAAAGTAAACGCTTAGGTGTTAAACGTTTTGGTGGCGAATCAGTTCTAGCGGGTAGCATCATCGTTCGTCAACGTGGTACACGTTTCCACGCTGGTTCTAACGCAGGTATCGGTAAAGACCACACAATCTTCGCAAAAGCAGACGGTAAAGTTGTTTTTGAGCAGAAAGGTCCTTTAAACCGTAAATACGTTAGCATCGTTGCTGAGTAATCGGTATTAAATACTAAAAAACCCCGCTTAGGCGGGGTTTTTTGTTTTCAGCACATCAATTACCAAATTAGCTATATCAAGGCGTATTAATACAATTGGTATTAGGAGCGATTTGTCGCTGCTGCTATAATGATGTAGTGAATTCAGGCAGAGTTAAAGAGTTTAAACCATGAAGTTTGTCGATGAAGTAGAGATTAGAGCGGAAGCCGGAGATGGAGGCAGTGGTGTCGTTTCATTCCGCCGCGAAAAGTTTGTGCCAGATGGTGGCCCAGACGGAGGTGATGGCGGTGATGGCGGGAGTGTATTCCTTGAGGCTGATGAAAACTTAAATACGCTTATCGACTATCAATTTGAACGCTTTCACCGAGCCGAGCGCGGCACTAATGGTCAAGGCCGAAACTGCACCGGTAAGAAAGGCCAGGACTTAGTACTTAAAGTACCAGTTGGTACAAGAGTGACTGATGTTGATACTGAAGAGTGTTTAGGTGATTTGACCAAGCATGGACAAAAGCTGATCGTAGCGAAAGGTGGGTACCATGGTCTTGGTAATACGCGTTTTAAGTCAAGTACTAATCGCGCACCAAGACAGAAAACGCTAGGTACTCAAGGTGAAGTTCGTAACCTTCGCTTAGAATTAATGCTGCTTGCAGACGTCGGCTTATTAGGGCTGCCAAATGCTGGTAAATCTACATTTATTCGCAGTGTATCTGCTGCTAAACCAAAGGTCGCTGACTATCCATTTACCACACTAGTGCCTAACTTAGGTGTTGTGAGACCTGAAGCGAGCAAGTCATTTGTAATTGCTGATATCCCAGGACTAATCGAAGGTGCTGCGGACGGTGCGGGTCTTGGTATTCGTTTCTTAAAGCACTTAGAGCGCTGTCGAGTGTTATTACACATTATTGATGTAATGCCGGTTGATGGTAGTGATCCTGTTGAGAATGGCTTCGCTATTATTAACGAACTGCATCAATACAGCCCTAAATTAGCGGAAAAGCCTCGTTGGTTAGTGCTAAATAAAGTGGATTTGTTGCTTGAGGAAGAAAGAGAAGAAGTATGCGCCCGTATTGCTGAAGAGCTAGACGCAGAAAATTTTTATATGATCTCTGCTGCAAACAAGTTAAATACGCAACCTTTGTGCTTTGATATCATGAACCTTCTCGAAAGCATGCCAAAAGATAAATTCGAAGAAGAGCAGCAAGAAGAAGTTGAATTTAAGTGGGACACATACCACAGACATGCAACTAAAAATGATAAAGACGATGATGATGACTGGGATGATTGGGATGACGACGACTACGATGTGGAAGTTATTTACGAGCGTTAAGTTACATTGAGTTTACTCTAAGAGGCCCATTATATGGGCCTTTTTTATGCCTATTTGAACAGTGTAATACTTCAACTCAGTATTCTCGCCGCAATTCTGTTGAAGATGATATACTAATCAACCTGAACTCGGGATAACAACTTGTTCTCTAGCAGCTGTTATCCCTTACTACTGCGTTCAATTTGTTTGCAATAGGCCAGCTATTGATGCACAAATTTGCCTTGTATTAAGAAATAACTTCTGGCTAGAGTGATACTACGCTTTTGAGCTTAGTGATTTTAGTGGATTAACTTACTTCTTATCCCGAGTTCAGGTTAATCAAACATCTTGCATGCTAATTGTATGTATAAACTAATACTAAAATACTATAAAGGTGCGTTGTGGTAATTTCAATGATAGCTGCGATGGCAAATAACCGTGTTATCGGAAAAGATAACGATATGCCGTGGCACTTACCTGCAGATCTTCAACATTTCAAAAAGGTTACGCTAGGTAAACCTGTGATCATGGGTCGAAAAACATTTGAGTCTATTGGTAGGCCTCTGCCGGGTCGTAGAAACATAGTGATATCCAGAAATCTTGACTACACTCAGGAAGGTATAGAGGTCGTCGCTTCGCCTGAAGCCGCATTGAGTACTGTTGAAGGGGGTGACGAAATTATGATAATTGGTGGTGGTCATATATACGACATATTTCTACCTTATGCTCAGCGACTCTATTTGACCTTCATCGATTTAGAGGTTGAAGGGGATACTCAATTTCCTGACTACGAGCAGGTTGCTGAATGGGAAGTGCTTGAAACTGAGTGTAACGAACCTGACGAGAGAAATAACCATAGTTATAAATTCGTAACTCTGAACAAAAAACTATGAGTTTCTTGCTAACAATTGTTTAGGTTGCTAAAATATAGCCAGTTATATGCTACGAATAAAGTATTAAAGGGTCTGTGTAATGAAATTAACTACCGTGCTACTGTCAGCTTCCATCGCTGTTGCTGCTTTTTCTTTCAGCAAACCGGTAAGTGCAAACGATCAGTTGGCGCTTTCTATATGTGAATATATCGCTGCGGACGATAAAAATCGCATTCGTAACGCTTTGAAAACATCACGCCTTAAAATGCGTAATGTTTACGATGCAATTCAGTGCAACGGTAATAACTTACTAAGACATGCAATTGCTAGCAACGCAAACGATGCAGGGGAATACATTATTAAAAGTATTCCAAAAAGCGCGTTAGAAGACGGTAAAGATTTAGCATGGGCTGAGTCAAACCACGGTGGTTCAGCATTGATTGCTGTCATTAAAGAGCGTGCAGGCCTTTAATTGTAAAGTTTACGCAATATGAAAAGAGCCCTTACTAGGGCTTTTTTTATGCCTGGATTTATTATCGCGTAATTTTTCTAGAAATGTTTTTTTGATTAGAATCAGCTTCCTTCCAATTTTTGTAATAAATTTTTGCTAAGGCTCTTGAGAAATCGAGTAATCGTGCCAATACTATTGTTAAGGGTAAACGCAAAAGAAGGATTGCATATGAAGATTAATTTATCTGGCCATCACGTAGATGTAACCGATGCTGTTAAAAACCACGTTCATGAAAAGTTTGCCAAGATCGCTAACCATTTTCCGTCGTTGTTATCCCTAGACATCATCGTCAGCAAAGAACACAAACAATTTTACACGGAGATAAGTACAAACTACGCTGGTAGCCGAATATCGGTAAAAGGTGAAGACGAAGTGATGTATCCTGCTATTGCCAAAGCGTCTAAAAAGTTGGATGCAGCTTTGAAGCACCGAAAAGGTCAGTTAAAAGCCAATAAACATCAGAAGCCGGTGAGTACAACGCCACCTATTGCGCACGAGATCATTCAAGAAATGGAACTGAAATAACCTTAGTTTCAGATAAACATCAGGCCCTACGGGGCCTTTTTTGATACACTTCCCCAATCATCCTAGCTAGCCTTAATTACGAGCATATGCCAAATTACCAAGAAATTTTAGAACAGGCTGTGCAGCGAGTTCAACCGTTGTTACGCCAAGGCAAAGTTGCTAACTATATTCCTGCTTTAGCTGAGCAGCCATTAGGACAATTTTCTGTTTCACTGCATACGGTAGATGGCGAAACTTATAGTGCCGGAGATACTGAAGCCAGATTTACGATTCAATCAGTATCCAAAGTAATGACATTGACGTTAGCGCTGCAGCGCTATGGTGACGAGCTTTGGAGTCGGGTAGGGAAAGAACCTTCGGGTACAGCTTTTAACTCCTTAACTCAGCTTGAGTTCGAAAATGGCATTCCAAGAAATCCATTTATAAATGCAGGTGCCATTGTAACTTGTGATGCGCTGTACTCTCGTTTATCTGCTCCAATTCATACCATGCTAGAAAGCTATAGAGCGATGTCTGGTAACGACAAGCTGTGTATTAATAAGATTGTGGCGCAGTCTGAATATGATCACAGGTATAGAAATGCAGCGATGGCTTATTTGATGAAGTCATTTGGCAATTTTAATAATGAAGTCGAGGATGTGTTATGGTCATATTTCAATTTTTGCGCAATTGAAATGAATACCACTGAGTTGGCGAAGTCATTTTCCTATCTGTCTAGCCAGGGTTACTGCAACTTATCAAAACAGCGGATACTTACCAAAAAACAAACCAAGCAAATGAACTCGCTGTTGTTTACGAGTGGTCTTTACGATGCAGCTGGTGACTTCGGTTATCGAGTGGGGATGCCTGGCAAGTCTGGTGTCGGGGGGGCGATAATCGCCATCGTACCCAATCGTTTTACGGTTTCGGTATGGTCGCCAGGGCTTGATAAAGTTGGTAACTCTTTGGCTGGGATCGCGGCATTAGAATACCTATCCAACGAACTTGGTACTGCTATTTTTTGATGCCAAGTTATATACAAACTAGATGATATAAAAATAGCGACCGAAGTCGCTATTTTTACCAATCCTAATCAAGCTAAGAACCGTTATTGTTCCCAGTATGATTGCTCTAGTGAGTCTTCACGCTCAGGTAGGCCTCGAGATAACCTTGGAGAGTGTTGAACGAGTACCTCGTAGCTTGCACGGTTTGCATACTTGCTTATCTGTGCCAGCGATGAATAGGTAATTGCACTTTGCTCATGTTTTGCTGAGTTTGGTACATTCAGTTTATGGTATTCATTGGCACAAATATCATGCAAAACAGCGGCAAGAGCGCAGTCACCTGCACCATTAGTATTCTTGATGATGTCTGGTCCACCCATATAAGGAGCGGTATGGCTGTATGCTCTGATAGGCTGTTCACACTGGGCTTTTTTCATTGCGCGTGAGAATTCGTAGCGATTAAATTCAGGAATAGCACCGGGAAGTAATGGGTATTCAGTCACACGCTTACAGCAGTCATCAACATAACCCGCCATAAACAACCCTTTAGGGCCCGCAGTACAGATGACCAGATCAACCCAGTCCAGTGCTTTATCCGCAGCGAGAAGTGGATCGCTAAAGCCTGTGATCGCCTCTCCTTCTTCTTCGTTCATCGCAAGGATATCAACATGTTTAGCAACGAAGTCAGCCCACCATTTGGGGTCTTGTTCAATTAAGAACTTAGTACCAAGCGTCAATACTACGGGTATGCCGGCATTATTGGCATACTCAACCGCCTGCATTGTTGCTTGTGTCATGGTTTCGTCGCCACTCGTACGCATCAAATAAGCGCTGATCACTAACGCCGATGATTCTTCGATAAGCGTTTGGCAAATAGACTCAGGACGTAGGTGATTCATTAATCCTGCGCTGATAGCAAAAGTGCGCTCACCACTGTCATCAATAAGTGTAAAGCAACGACCAATGGGGCCATCAACTGGCTGCAAGTAGTCCAGATCAACTCGGCTTGAGGTGTTACATAAAAATTTATAGGCGTAGCTGCCAATTTTTATGTTTTCACTCATCACCCCAAGTAGGACTGAGCGGTCATCTGCTAGCACCGAATAGTTGTGCATGGTGTTACCTATGGTACCGCCGGCAAATTCATAGTCGATCATGTCATCACGTTTTAGCCTATCATAAAGGGCGTTGGTGACATCATTGTCTATCACTTGTGACATACCACGCTGTAAGTGGAATTCATCAAGAAAAGCTTGATCCACTTTCGCTTCAATATCAACGACGATTTGATCTATACCACAGATATAGCTCCTTTTTAGCCGATCATCAGCGTGTAACTGGTTAATAAGCGGATCTTTATCTTCCACCGGAAAATAGTGTTTATGCCTACGGCGTCCCGGAAATTTCATATTCTACCCGTGTGTTTTTGAGCTTACGAAATAAAAAAAGCGGCGAATTATAGCGTAAATCCAACCCTGTGAGCCACGGCAAAATTGCGAAAATTATCAATAATGTCCGCAAAATATTAAAAAGATGTTGGTAACATCCTGAGTTTGCTTATAAAAGCAGCTGTATTGGTGACTGTGATTATTTAAGAATAGCAGCTTAACCAGAGCTCTGCAGGAGGTGATATACTCCATTTTAGGTGAGGACGACTATAAAATTACCATGTCAGAAGTAAAAGATGATCAATATTGGATGAAAGTGGCGTTAGCATTTGCTGACAAAGCTGAAGCGGAGAACGAAATTCCTGTCGGTGCTGTTGTAGTGAAAGATGGTGAAATGATAGCTGCGGGTTGGAACCGTTCAATTACCTGTCATGATCCTTCGGCTCACGCTGAAATGATGGCTATTCGAGAAGCTGGCAAAGTCGTTGAAAATTATCGGCTGATTGATTGCGCTTTATATGTGACGCTTGAGCCATGTCCTATGTGTGCTGGTTTACTGGTCCATAGCCGCTTGAGCCGAGTGGTGTTTGGTGCCTCGGATGCAAAAACGGGCGCGGCTGGTTCGATAATGAACTTGTTACAGCATGAAAAGCTCAACCACCAACTAGAAGTTACATCGGGCGTATTGGGTGAAGTATGTGGCGAAAAGCTGTCTGCATTTTTTAAGCGCAGACGCCAAGAGATTAAAGCTGCAAAAAAGTTGAAAAACGGCAGTACTTAGGGTTGTACTACCGCAGTGGCTGTTTTCGCGTCCCTTTGCTCTTCCATTTGAATTAGCGCAAAAATACGATGGCGCAAGAGCATTTTACGGTGTGCATTTTTCATCATGACACGACGGCGATTTGGCGACGTGTATTTGGTGTTACGTTTAAATTGATGATTCCGACGTCTTCTCAACATAGAACCTCCGAATGTGAGAGATTAGGTGGGGGTACCGCCCCCAAATATTAATTTAGTATAAATACGCTATGCCTATGACAGATTTATGACCTTTTGAAGCATTTATCAAGCCAGTTTAGTAAATATAAATTACTGCTGCTTCTCGACTTCACTTGCTTTGTCTGGATTATCAACCGGAGTAGTTTGCGAAGAGGCTTTACTGCTGTCAGGTAGGAGTGCACCGTTGTCTTCCAACCATACAAGTGCATCATAATAGCGGCGAATATTATCTACATACGTTACCGCAACATCACCACGAGCATATCCATATCTTGTATTTCGATAGTAGCGCTTTTTAGTAAGTAGTGGTAGTCGTTTTTTAACGTCTGCCCAGTTATTCGGATCGCCTCCTTGATCCGCAGTAATGTTACGCGCATCTCGCACATGGCCCCAGCCCACATTGTAGGAAGCAAGGGCAAACCAGGTACTATCGGGCTGCTGTATTTCTTCAGGCATACGGTCGAATAAAATACGTAGGTATTTGGCACCACCTTCAATATTTTGTTGGGCATTGAGGCGGTTTGTCACGCCAACTTTTTTAGCCGTGGGTTGTGTTAGCATCATGATGCCACGAACCCCAGTTGGAGACTTAGCTCTGGGATCCCACATCGATTCTTGATAGCTGACCGCAGCAAGTAGACGCCAATCGATATTGTGCTGTTTCGAATAACTTTTAAACCACTTGAGATAGGTGGGTAAGGTACTATGTACAGCTTCGACAAAGGCTAAGGTGTTTACATAGTTAAACTCTTCGATATGACCAAAATACTTCTCTTCGAGCGTGGCCAAAAAGTTGTTTTGTTGTACTCGGGCGAAAAATGCAGGCAGCAACGCATATAACGAATCGTCTTTTTCGTTACGCATCATCCACGCCACATGTTCATCTTTTGTAACTGAAAACGCAATACTGACGGTTGGGTGGTAGCGTCTAAATAGGGCCAGTGAATGTGAGTCTGTGATGGTGTAGTCAATCTCTCCGTCAATGATGGCCTGAAGCAGCTCTTCTTCACCTTTATCTGAGACAACTTCCCAACTCAAATGAGGATGGCTTGTTTTTGCTTCTTCGAGGGCAATAACATGGTTGCTGTGTGCTAGTACGGTAATTGGCGCTTTAATATCATCAAAGTCTCTTGGCCATTCTCTCCCTTGTTTGTACACGAGCTTTTGACTGATCATTCTATACGTCGGGCCAAAACGATATTGCGCTGTTCTTGATGGGTGAAAGCTTACTGCGGAGGCAACGATATCTAAGTCCCCGGCATCTAGCCTTGCAAATAACTCATCTAGATTAAAGTAAGGAACGATGTGTAATTCAACACCAAGCTCATTGGCAAATTCACTCGCCAGTTCATATTCGAACCCTTGTTCTCCAGTGGTGCCTTGGTAGTAGTTTCCCGGGCCCGCGAGCGTGCCAACACGTAATACCTTATTTTGTTTTACATGTTGCAACTGATTAAGAGGGGCTTTGTCGCACCCAACTAAACAGATGACAACAAAGCACATAAAGATGTATTTAAACATGACCTAGGTTCTCTTTTGCGCTCGAAATCCCAACTTACCGCAGCAAAATCATAATTGCAAAAGCCGAATTAACTTAAGGTAATGATGGATTTGCATGATATTTTCTAGTTTTGACAAATTAGTGTTAATTCCGCGCGCTATTTCCACTATAATGAGCGCCCAAAGATATCGTTCAATCCTTAACCCCGGATGAAAATACCTATGTTAATCCTACGTGGTGCACCTGCACTTTCAGATTTCAAAGTCCAAAAGATCCTTAAAACCTGCGCTGTAGCTCAATTACCAGTTACCAATGTTTATGCCGAGTTTATGCATTTTGCTGATTTAACGGCTGAGCTTTCAGAGGCTGAGTTAACTAAGCTAAACAGCCTGTTAAAGTATGGACCGACTATTACGGAGCACACGCCAGAGGGCAAACTGATCTTGGTAACACCAAGGATCGGAACTATCTCTCCTTGGGCTTCTAAAGCGACAGATATTGCAAACAACTGTGGTCTTACGCAAGTACACCGTGTTGAGCGTGGTATTGCTTATTATGTTGAGGGTGAACTTACACAAGCTCAGTTCGAAGAAGTTGCACAGTTACTTCATGACCGCATGACCGAATCTGTTCATGCAGAGCTTGATGATGCTGCTAAATTATTCCGCACGGAAACGCCTCGCCCGATGTCTTCAGTGGATATTCTTGGCGGCGGCCGTGAAGCACTTGCGGTTGCGAACGTTGAGCAGGGCTTTGCACTAGCTGATGACGAAATTGACTACTTAGTCGAAAGCTTTGAAAAGCTAGGTCGTAACCCTAATGACATCGAACTGTTCATGTTCGCTCAAGCAAACTCTGAGCACTGTCGTCACAAAATTTTCAACGCTGATTGGACTATCGATGGTGTAGAGCAGCCTAAGTCGCTGTTTAAAATGATTAAGAACACCTACGAAACCAATAGCGACAATGTATTGTCGGCTTATAAGGATAACGCGGCAGTAATGACTGGCTCTAAAGCGGGTCGTTTCTTCCCAAATACTGACGGCGAATACGCTTACCACGAGGAAGATATCCACATTCTGATGAAAGTGGAAACGCACAACCACCCAACGGCGATTGCTCCATTTTCTGGCGCATCAACAGGTTCAGGTGGCGAAATCCGCGATGAAGGTGCAACCGGTCGTGGTTCTAAGCCAAAAGCAGGTTTAGTTGGCTTCACGGTTTCTAACCTTCGTATTCCAGGTTTTGAGCAACCTTGGGAAACTAACTTTGGTAAACCAGGACGCATTGTTAATGCATTAGACATCATGCTTGATGGACCACTTGGTGGTGCTGCATTTAACAACGAGTTTGGTCGTCCAAACCTATTGGGTTACTTCCGTACTTACGAAGAAAAAGTAGAAAGCCATAATGGCGCTGAAGTACGTGGTTACCACAAGCCAATCATGATCGCAGGTGGTTTAGGTAATATCCGTGAAGATCACGTGCAAAAAGGCTCGATCCCTGTAGGTGCTAAGCTAATCGCACTTGGTGGTCCTGCAATGAACATCGGTCTTGGCGGTGGTGCAGCTTCATCAATGGCATCTGGCCAATCAAACGAAGATTTAGACTTTGCTTCTGTTCAGCGTGAAAACCCTGAAATGGAACGTCGTTGTCAGGAAGTGATCGATAAATGTTGGCAGCTTGGTGATGATAACCCAATCGCGTTTATTCATGATGTGGGCGCGGGTGGTTTATCAAATGCATTTCCTGAGCTTGTCGACGACGGCGGCCGTGGTGGTAAATTCCAGCTGCGTAACATCCCGAACGATGAACCAGGTATGGCACCACACGAAATCTGGTGTAACGAGTCGCAAGAGCGCTATGTATTGGCTGTTGCAGCGGAAGACTTTGCTCGCTTTGAAGCAATTTGTAAGCGTGAGCGCGCACAATATGCGGTAATCGGTGAAGCGACGGAAGAGCGTCATCTAACAGTAGCTGATAGCCACTTTGATAATAATCCTGTGGACCTGCCACTAGACGTATTACTTGGCAAGCCACCTAAAATGCATCGTGACGTTGAGTCAAAGCGTGTAGTGGGTACAGCATTAGATACAGCTGGTATTGAACTTGAAGATGCAGCTAAGCGTTTACTTCGCCTACCTACGATTGCTGAGAAAACATTCCTTATCACGATTGGTGACAGAACCGTAACGGGTCTGGTTGCACGTGACCAAATGGTTGGCCCTTGGCAGGTACCAGTCGCTAACTGCGCGGTAACTGCGGCAACTTACGATACTTACCACGGTGAAGCGATGTCGATGGGTGAGCGCACCCCTGCGGCACTACTTAACTATGGAGCATCAGCGCGTCTAGCAGTAGCAGAAGCGTTAACCAATATCGCTGGTGCTAATATCGGTAGCCTAAACAACATTAAGCTTTCTGCAAACTGGATGGCGGCTGCGGGTCACCCAGGCGAAGATGCGGGTCTGTACGAAGCGGTTAAAGCGGTTGGTGAAGAATTATGTCCGGCATTAGGCCTTACAATCCCAGTTGGTAAAGACTCAATGTCGATGAAGACAAAGTGGGATGAAAATGGCGAAGAAAAGTCAGTGACTGCGCCATTATCGCTTATCATCACTGCATTTGGTCGTGTTGAGGATATTCGCAAAACAGTCACGCCTGAGCTTCGTACTGATAAGGGTGAAACCAGCCTATTCCTACTTGACTTAGGTGCTGGTCAAAACCGTCTTGGTGCCTCAAGCTTAGCGCAAGTGTACAAGCAACTTGGCGACAAGACACCTGACGTTGACAGCCCCGAGCTGTTAAAAGGCTTCTACAATGCGGTACAAACATTAGTTGAGTCTGGCAAGCTTATCGCTTACCACGACCGCTCTGACGGTGGTCTATTCACCACTGCCGCGGAAATGGCGTTTGCAGGCCATACAGGTGTGAGCATTGAATTAGATGCGCTGCAAGGTACAGACTTAGAAGTGCTATTCAATGAAGAACTTGGCGCAGTATTGCAAGTTCGCAATGATGACATTGCAGCGGTTGAAGCGGTATTTGCCGAACACGGTATTGCTGATATTGCACATCGCATCGGTACGCTAAATAGCGAAGATAAAATTATCTTTACTCGTGGCGGTCAGGCAGTACTTGAAAATACTCGCACAGAGCTTCGCACTATCTGGGCTGAGACAACTTACCAGATGCAAGCGCTACGTGATAACCCTGATTGCGCGAAGCAAGAGTTTGACGCTAAGTTCGATGACAAAGATCCAGGCCTTAACGTTAAACTAAGCTTTGATCTAAACGAAGATATCGCAGCGCCTTACATTGCTAAAGGGGTGAAGCCTCAAGTTGCCATCTTGCGTGAGCAAGGCGTTAACTCACATATCGAAATGGCGGCAGCATTTAACCGTGCTGGTTTTGCGGCAATCGACGTACACATGAGCGATATCCTTGAAGGTCGCTTAACACTAGAGCAATTCAAAGGCCTAGTGGCATGTGGTGGCTTCTCATACGGTGACGTATTAGGTGCTGGTGAAGGCTGGGCTAAATCAATCCTATTCCATGACTCAGCACGTGAGCAATTCCAAGGCTTCTTCCAACGCCTAGATACTTTCAGCTTAGGTGTTTGTAATGGTTGTCAGATGCTTTCTACATTAAAAGAGCTGATCCCAGGCACGGAAAACTGGCCACGTTTTGTCACCAACAAGTCAGAGCGTTTTGAAGCGCGTTTCAGTTTAGTTGAAGTACAGCAAAGCCCGTCAATCTTCTTTGATGGTATGGCTGGCTCTCGCATGCCAATCGCGGTATCACATGGTGAAGGTCATGCTGAGTTTGCAAGCGAAGCGGCGGTACAAACTGCACTGAATTCAGGTTCAGTTGCTGTGAAGTTTGTTGATAACTACGGTGATCCAACCACTCAGTATCCAGCTAACCCGAATGGTTCACCTGCTGGTATTACAGGCATGACGTCAACAGACGGTCGTGCAACTGTGATGATGCCGCACCCTGAGCGTGTATTCAGAGCAGTTGCAAACTCTTGGCACCCAGATGAGTGGCAAGAAGATAGCCCTTGGATGCGTATGTTCCGCAATGCGCGTAAGCTAGTAGGCTAACATATTTGAAAAAGGTCACTTCGGTGACCTTTTTTATTCATGGCTCGATAATTATCTATCGGGTACACTGAAAGGGAAATAGCAATCATATTTTAGGGATACGAATGAAAAAATGGCTTTGGAGCTTAGCGTTGATACTCAGTGTTTTAGTGGGTGTTTACCTTGCCAGAGTTCCTTTGTCGCTCTGGGCCATTAAACATTTTATACCAGTTAATGAACTTCAGGTCAGTTGTCTTGACTGGCGTTTGTTGGGCTTCAATCGTATCCATATTACAAAAGCATGTGTGCAAACAGATGCGTTTAATGCCCAGCTTTATGATGCGCAACTAAGCATGCGCCAAGTCAATATTGAAAAAGCGAACATTCAACTTCTTCCGTCCAAAAATTCAGATGCAACTCAGCCACAGCGCCTTGCATTGCCACTCGACATCACCAGACCCAAAATGCATGTTGCCAAGCTCTCTATATCTGGTGAGCCATTACCAAAGCCATTAGTCGTGTCGATTTCGGAGTCCGAGCTGAATCAATTTGTAGTTTCAGGTGACATCGCTGCTGAAGTTACATTGCAGCCAGAGCGTATTGCTGCAAATGTTGACCTTAGTGGCGAGTACCTCAGCACTTTGTTACCTCCTCAGATCCAAGCACTTTCAGGAACTAGCCAGCTTGAATTCGATGGCCTGGCTATGGACGCAAAGCTGGAACTTGAAACTTTAGTAGCGCTTGAACAGGCTGAGTGTAAAAGTACCGTTGCGTATATAGGCGCTGTGTCAGGGCGGTATGATTTAGCCACGCAGCAGGGGAAGGTAGCACTTGCCGAGCCGATTTCAGCGAAATCAACGCTTAATTGTCTTACTTCTGAATATAGTAAACTGTTACCGACCACTTGGCAGCTTCGTTTACCGAGTGAAATTACCATTTCTGCCGATTCAATCGCGACAGATTTACTTGAAGTGACAGGTAAAGATAAACCGCTACAGTTTGAAGTTAACGAGTTGGCAGTCGACTTAACTGAGCCTTTCGTCAATGGTGATATTCGCCTTGAATTTTCCGATGAAAAGTGGGGCGCGCATACACTGGCGGGAGCGCTTAGTGCGCGGCCAAATTTTGTTAATATGAGGGGGGAAATCACAAGTGACCTTCAAAAGCTTACACTGCAAGATGTTATTGCTGAGAATCTCGAGCTCAATAGCCGCTTCAAAATATTGGGTGATCCAACCAAGCTAATTACAGTTGAGGCTCAGCCGAGCATATTCTCAACCCAGTTATCGACATCAGATTTGGTGATTGATAATCCATCTCTGACGTTTGACTTACATGCGCAGCTAGATGTGCCAAAACTCAAAAGTGGACATCTACTACACAGAGTCTTACCTGAAGGAATGAGTTTTGCGATAACGCTTGATTCAAAACTGCAAAACCTGAGTGTTGAGAATGTAACAGCAAAACAGAGTGCGTTGAGTGGGCGAGTTGTGCTTGAGCCTACACATGATTTTGATATCAACCTCACCTTAACCAGTGCACAGATACAACAGCAGAGTTATAAACTGAATGAGTTTGCGCAGACACTGCACTGGCAAGGCTCAGTCGCGACCGGAGAAATCTTTTCAACCTTGTCGGGCAATACTAAGGTAGCAGAAGTTAACTTAGCTGATCTCAGTTTGAAAAACGTGAGCATTGACAGCAAAGGGCAGCAAAGCCGTGGATTGATGGCGTCACATGTGGTTAATATTGATGGTGTAAAGGCGTTGCTTGAGCATCAATATTCAAGCTTAAAACATCCAGCACAAATACACGTGCCCACGCAGCAGCTCACTCAACTTCAGCCATATATTGACGCATTTTTACCGAACTTAAAAATTACCCATGGTAACTTCTATGCAGTACTCGAAGGGGATTTATCCACGCGCATATTTACCTTAGACGGGAGCGTTCAAAACGGCTCTGCGTTATTTAATGAACGGCTTATTCAAAATGCAGCGATTGATGTCTTTGGTCTAATAAGTTCAGCTAATATTCAACTCAAGCCAACCACACTGAGTGTTGAAGAGTTGAGAGCTGGTGTTATCGTTCAAGCAATAACAGGCCAACTATTCAGCGAAGCAGGCGTGGCTAAACTAAAAGATATTAACGCACAGGTTTTTGCCGGTAACGTGGGGATTGATGAAGTTAGTTTGGTCTCAACGCCGCAGGTCGTTCAGGTATCGCTAGATAAACTGAGTTTAGATCTTATTGCCGCCTCTGGGCATGATGCAGGCGTTGAGCTCAGAGGGCTGATCTCAGGCAAGTTACCAGTACAAGTATCTTCATCTGGGGTGCGTATTGATTCTGGTCATATCCATAATGTTGGTGAAGGGCTATTAAAGGTTGAAAACAATGCATCAATTAATGCGCTAAAAGAGCAGCAACCTAGCTTACAAACGGTGATTGGTGTACTTGACGAGTTGACCATTGAGCAATTGAGTAGTGGCGTAAATTTAAGTGAAGACGGCTGGTTGGACTTAGATGTTAAAATTACAGGAATTAACAAACTCCAACAACAACCAGTAAACTTTAACTATACACACTCAGAAAATGTGTTTACCTTATTACGAGCCCTACGCTTGAGCGACGAGATTACGCGCGAAGTGGAAAATGCGTTAAATAAAGAGGAGCGTTAGTGAATGAAATGGATGCTAGTGATATCAGCTTTATTGGTATTGAGTGCTTGTACTCATAAGGTGCAAGTAGAAACCAAAGAGCCTATTACGATCAACTTAAATGTAAAAGTAGATCATGAGATCCGCGTGAAAGTGGATAAAGAACTCGACAATTTATTCAGCGAAGACAGCGAGCTATTCTAAGGAGGATTTATGAAGCTAAAAGCAATCTCTACCCTAATTATTGGGCTCAGTATGAGCTTCGCCGCATTCGCAATTTCCATTGACGATGCTAAATCACAGGGTTTAGTTGGCGAAACTACATCGGGCTATCTTGGCGTGGTTAAAAATGGCCAAGGTGTACAGCAGCTAGTTGATGAAGTGAATGAAAAGCGCAAACAGAAATACCAGCAATTAGCGAAAAAGAACGGTATCACGCTTGAGCAAGTAGAGGCTTTAGCGGCTAAAAAAGCGTATAACAAAACGCAATCAGGTCATTATATTCAAGTCAATGGCAGCTGGGTGAAAAAGTAGTAATTCAAAACCTTACAAGAAAAGGCTGGCTAAACCAGCCTTTTGACTATTTAACCGTAGCTTAGGTTATTTAACCTTGTGGCATTGCTGCAGCAAATGCTGCCAAAACGCTTCCCCTTTACGTCTTGCGAGGCGGATATTATTTTCTGGGATCTGTTCAGGATCGTTATAGTCTTCTAATGCTTGGGCCATACTTTCTTCGCGGATCAAGTGGAGTGTTGGGTAGGGCGCGCGGTTAGTATAGTTTGCTGCGTCATGCTCATCGCTATCAGCAAACACATAATCTGGATGAAAAGTGGCAATTTGATAAGTGCCTTCAAACCCTTGCGCTACTAATAAAGCGTTTGCTAGGTCGACGAGATCCAAAAAGTCATCAAAATTACTAAAACCCTTATCAAATATAACTAGTGTTGTTTCTCGCTCTGGCTCATGGTTTAACTCTGAGCACTGCTCTAACATATCCATTACGGCATCGTCGTGGCTTATCGCTTGAGACACGAAATAATGAATGCTGTTACTTTCAACTTCCTGTCGAGCAAACGGGCAAAAGTTGTATTTTACAATGACTAGGCTAACCCAGTTTTGCATTGTAGAGATGACTGTATTCATGAATTATTCCAAGCTCTTATTGATTAGTGTCATGGTTTTAGAAATAGCCCCGGTATTTTCAACTAGTACCGATTGAGCGTTAGCACCGATTTGCGTTCGAAGCGATTTATCTTCAAATAGCGTAATAATTTGAGCGGCAAGCTTGTCCTCATCATCGACTACGATGGCACCTTGTTGCGCGATAAGTTGAGGGTATATATGCGCAAAATTATAGGTATGTGGGCCGGTTAATATTGGCACACCATGAGCCGCCGCTTCTAGTGGGTTATGACCGCCGCGCTCAATCAAGCTACCACCAATATAGGCGATATCAGCACCACCAAATAGCCACTTTAATTCCCCTAAAGTATCCGCTAACAAGACCGAAGCTTCTGCGTCTATACCGTTACTACTCTTTCTGGTAAAAGCGATCTCTTGTTCACTGAGGTAGTCAGCAACCGCTTGAAACTGCTCGGGATGGCGAGGCGCGATAATAAGTAACGCATTACTTATCTGCTCTAATACTCGTTGATGAGCAGCAATGACTTGCTCATGCTCCTTAGGATGCGTAGATCCTGCAAGCCAAATTAACCGCTCGGGGTAATTTTCTTGAAACTGTCTTGCCTTTGCAATTTCTTCTTCGGTGATTGAGATATCAAACTTGATTGAGCCAGTAATGTGAAGCTTAGATTGAACAAGCCCGAGCTTGATGAAACGCTCGCCGTCTTCCTCATTATGGGCTGCAAGCAGATCTATGTTGCTCATCAAGCCTTTGGTTAACCAAGCATGTTTTTTATAACCTTGGTATGACTTTTTAGAGAGTCTGGCATTGACTACCAAAGTTTTACATTGGTTTTGTTTGGCGTAATAAAAAAGATTGGGCCACAGCTCAGTTTCCATCACAATAAGGAGTTTGGGCTTCAGGGTAGTGAAAAATGTTCTGACCGCAAAAGCAAAATCGATAGGCAAATAACAGACATGTACCTGAACATGATTGTGAAAAGCTTTGGTTATCTCTTCTCTACCTGTCGGGGTGTTACAAGTGACAATGATTGATGTGTTGTCATAAGCATTCAATATCGACTTGATAAGCGGGCTTGCTGCAAGTACTTCGCCAACAGAAGCGCAATGGATCACAATGCTATGTTGTGGCAGCTTACTTATACCCTGGCCAAAGCGCTCATTAAAATGCACACGATAACCTTGGTTTTTTCTACCTCGAATAAAATAGAGGTAGCTCAATAACAAAGGGGCTAACACTAGCAACAGCAGGGAATATAAATGACGCGCCATAGAAATTGCTTCAGCTTAAAACCTAGTATTTTACCTTGTTCTTGTCTGAATTAGAATGAACGACACAATTTTACACAGTTCAACAGATGCCTAGGGGCTTCTGGTTTGATAGTATCTAACGCATTATTAGTAATGGAATGACAAAAATGAATTTAGCTCGAGTGCTAGCTTGCTGTAGTTTATTGGCTTCGAATCTCGCTTTTGCAAGCCCCACAGCCTATTTACCCATTGGACAAGATCCATTGTTGGAATATCAAATCGATAAAATGTTTGCGTTGACCTCTGGCTCGCCGATGGCGAAGCCTTACCGTATCAGTGAAATTCAGATGAATTTGATAAAGCTTAGACACATTGACGCGACATTGCAGCAAAGCATAAGCCAAGGGATTGCACCTTACTTACAAGATGACGCACTAACGCAAAGATCTGTCACATTGCGTGTTGATAGTGGTGAGGAAAAACAAATCGCCAACGACAGAGGTAATTATAGTGGTGAATATGCCGAATTGGGAGTTGCTGGAGTATGGCGAGGAGGCGACTCGAGTATTCTACAAATAGGTGCTGAGTATCGAGTAGAAGCAGACAAGCTGGTGGCGTATAACACTTTTTACGGGCTATCTTATGGCAATTTACAGCTTAACCTAGGTTATAAAGAACATTGGTTCTCGCCATTTAAGCATTCAGCTCAGGTCTACTCTAATAACGCTAAAAATCGGCCTTCTATTTCATTGGGACTAGTTGTTCCACTAAAAAACTGGTGGAATTTTGATGTTGAATTGTTTTATTCAGAGTTAGATAAAGTCGAAAAGGGTATTCGTTTTCAAAATACATTGCATGATGGTACACCGAAAATTGCTGGTACACACTTTAGTATTGAACCAATCGATGGTTGGAAAGTAGGTATAAATCGTGTGCTACAATTTGGTGGAGGCCCAAGAAAGGTGGATTTTGAGGACTTTATTAAGGCCTATATAGACCCAGCTGGCAATGACAATAAAATCGGCGACCTGACTCAAGATGATGAACTTGGCGACCAATGGGCAACAATCACCACGAGCTTCACTACCAATTACGGTACCAGAGCACAATGGTATCTAGAGTATGGTGGTGAAGATACTAATAACCATAAGAACTATTTGTTTGGTAATACCGCGACTAGCGTGGGCGTTTTCCTACCGAATTTAAGTTCAACCACCTCATTACGCTATGAATTTACTGACATGGAAAGCCTTTGGTATGTCAATGAGATTTATCAAACGGAAGGCAATACGATTGATGGGTTTGGTGTGGGACACTTTGCTGCCAACCACCGCCGATTTGATGATGGCGCACCGACGCAGATCCATGTACTAGAAGGTACTTATCAAGCTGATTACCGTTCTTTATGGCGAGCTAAGCTGTCGGTTATCGATAATGAAAGTAAATACTTCAACGAATTAAATGAGCTTGGTGCTGAATATGAAACTGGTTATGAGTTTGAACTAGCACATATTGGCGAAGCTTATAGCAAGCAAGTAGAAACTAAATTAACCTTGGGTAAAGATGTCTTCGGTGAGAATTACACTTGGTTATCAGTCCATGTATACTGGTAGGTATCACGCGGGACAAGCATAGAATAGTTTAGGAACAAATATGTCATTGAATGAACAAGTAGCACAAAGCTACTTCGCAAGCTTACAGCGCCATGTTGATGTTTTTGAAACAATGGCAAACTATCACCAAGAATGTGTTGAGCTACTTGAAGCATGCCAAAGCACGTTAGCAGCCGGTGGTAAGGTCATTTGGTTTGGTAATGGTGGTAGCGCGGCAGATGCGCAGCACCTAGCTGCAGAATTTGTGGTGCGTTACAAATTAGAGCGCGGTCCTTTAGCTTCGATTGCATTAACTACCGACACCTCAATTTTGACCGCGCACAGCAATGACTATCACTTTGACTCAGTATTTGAACGTCAGGTTCAGGCACTTTGTAAACCAGAAGATATGGTGATTGGTTTAACCACATCAGGTACGAGCCCTAATATCAATTTGGCACTTCAAGCCGCAAATGAAATTGGCGCGTTTACCGTGGCATTGACAGGTAGAACTGGTGGCAAAGTGAAGGACATTGCTAAATTACCGATTATTATCGCAAACGATGAGACAGCGCGTATTCAAGAAGCGCATATGTTTATTGGTCACTGGCTATGCGAAGCGGTCGATATGCTCGTTGCGGCGGAGCAAAAAGCATGAAGTTAGCGGCGCTTCAACAGCTAAATAAAGCCAAGGTATTGGTGGTTGGCGATGTGATGTTGGATAGATACTGGCATGGAGATACTGGGCGCATTTCTCCTGAGGCTCCAGTGCCTGTGGTGAAAGTCAGCGCATTAGAAGACAAAGCTGGTGGTGCGGCGAACGTTGCCAAAAACATCGCTCACCTAGATGGTAAAGTGGGTTTGCTTGGACTTATCGGCGAAGATGACAATGGCAAAACGCTTGAGGCTATTCTTACCAAAGAAAATATTGAATCTAGCTTAGTTAACGTCGTTGAGCTGCCGACTATCGCAAAAATGCGTGTGATCAGCCGTCATCAGCAAGTGGTTAGACTCGATTTAGAAGAGCCCTTTCAGTTATCTCACAGTCAACTCTTGCTTGAGCGTCTAAAGCAAGAAGTTGATAAGTATGACTTTGTGTTGTTTAGCGACTACAACAAAGGCGCTTTGTGCGCCATTTCAGACATGATTGCGGTGGCTAAAGCTGCTGGTAAAACGGTACTTATCGACCCTAAAAATAGTGACTTGAGCCTCTATCAAGGTGCTGATTTTATTACGCCTAACTTAAACGAATTTAAACTCGCTGGTGGAGACACAAGTAGCGAAGAGGCACTCACCTCTAGTGCGCGCGAACTCCTTAAAACGTCAGGGATCGGCGCTATGTTGCTGACGCGCTCCGAGCAAGGCATGTCTTTGATAACCAATACTGAAAAGTTTGATTTCCCAGCTCAAGTACAGGAAGTAAGTGATGTTACGGGGGCTGGTGATACCGTGATCGCCACACTGACGACGATGTTAGGCGCTGGAATGTCTGCTAAAGACGCGGTGGAAGTAGCAAATATTGCCGCAGGTATTGCCGTGAGTAAGTTAGGTGCTGCAACGGTGTCACCGGAAGAGTTGAGTCGCAAGCTGGGTCAATATCTTAGAGAAACGGGCGAGCACTACCAAACGCCGTTTGAAGAAGTGCTTAAGCACATTACTTTTGCCAAGCAAAATGGCGAAACCATTGTATTTACCAACGGCTGCTTTGATATTCTCCATGCAGGACATGTGCGTTATTTAGCGCAAGCTAAAGCGATGGGTGACAGACTCGTCGTTGGGTTAAATAATGATGAATCGATCTCGCGCCTTAAAGGGCCTGAACGCCCAATTAATCCATTGAAAGAGCGGGCAATGGTGTTATCTGCACTCGCTTCTGTGGATTGGGTTATTCCGTTTGGCAGTATTGAAGAAAATGATACACCAGCTAAGTTGATAGAAATGGTCAGCCCTGACATTTTGGTCAAAGGTGGTGACTATAAAGTGGAAGATATTGCAGGTGCAGAGCATGTGCTTAATCAAGGTGGAAAAGTCGAGGTGTTAGCATTTTTGGATGGCTGCTCGACTTCCAATGTGATTAAAAAGGCACAGTTACAAAAAAGTTAACGTGCGCTGTGATAGGCTTGCATCAATACTTGCCATTGATTTTCATCAAAATAAAAGGTCGGCCATTTGCCGGCCTCTTTTTTAAATGAACGTTGCAAACGCTCCATGTTTGCGTGCTGCCAACTTGAGTTTGGCTGCATGATTTTGCCCTTATCAAAATCAATTAGAAATACTTTGCCGTTGGTATCAAACAAAATATTGTTGATGTTCAAATCATCGTGATAGGCACCGGCTTGGTGAAACTGAGCAACGGTGTGGCCGATACTTTCCAGTTCATTTGTACTAAGCGTTCTTGCTTGCAAAATTTCGCAAACACTGGTGGCATCAGACACCGCTTCGGTCAAAATATCTGCACGATAAATACCAAAATGAAGCGATATTCTTGCGCCAAGTGGTGTTGGGACTGGTAAACCTTGTAGTTGTAGTTGCTCTAGCAAAGCAAACTCTTGATATACGCGAGTATTTTCTAGTTTGGTAAAAATATATTGATCACTCAACAGCTTGCCGATTAAGCCACCACGATAATAGTGCTTAAGTACCGCAACGCTTTGATTAAACCGCACGAACCACGCCGTTGCTCGGCCTTCTTTCGAGCCGACAATCGCATTATTTTTCTGCCAATATTCAGGGTCAAACATTTCTTCTGAAACATCATAATCTAGGGTTGAAGGCGTTAGTAAATAGCTATGCGGCTGTTTGGTGATTTGCACAATATAGGATTCTTAAGAGTCAATTGTGACATTCTAACTATTTTTCATCCTCAGTGAAACTTGCAAACTTGTTTGATTAATTTAAGATCAAGCGCTTGTTACTTTCCATGAGAACTATTGTTTTGAGCAAATCCTTGACCTCTATTTGTATTTTGCGACTTTCTGCGATTGGCGACGTGTGCCATGCAGTGAGTGCTGTACAGGCGATCCAACGTGCACATCCGCAAGCGAAAATAACGTGGGTGATAGGTAAAGTGGAAGCCATGTTACTGGCTGACCTACCCGGTGTTGAGCTCGTCGTATTTGACAAAAAGCAGGGTAAAGCCGCGCTCAAGGCGTTAAAGGCAAAGTTCAAAGGGCAAAAGTTTGACGTATTACTACATATGCAGGTTGCGTTAAGAGCCAACCTTGTTGCGCGAGTTATTCCTGCAAAGCAAAAGATAGGCTTTGATAAAGGGCGCTCAAAAGAGTTACACAGTTTGTTTATTAACAAGCGGATCGCACCTCAACAGTCGCCACATGTGCTCGAAGGTTTCCAAAACTTTGCCCGTGCAATTGGTGCTGAGTGCGGTGAGCCAACATGGCAGATGCCAGTGACGGCAGCTCATCAAGCTGCGGCAAAATCACTGTTGCCCGAAGGGAAAGTGTTTGTGATATCGCCTGCGGCGAGTAAAGCCGAGCGCAATTGGCTTCCTGAGCGTTATGCTAGGGTTGCAGATCATGCTGCTGAATTGGGGTTTCAGGTAGTGATAACGGGTGGCCCAACGGAGCTTGAGCAAAATTTAGCAGCCGAAATTCAAAAACACAGTCAAGCTGAGTTATTAAACTTAGTGGGAAAAACTGACTTGAAAACCCTACTTTGTGTGTTGGAGCAAGCCGAATTGGTGCTAGCACCTGATACCGGGCCTGCTCATATGGCCGTGACAGTTGGAACGCCGGTGATAGGTTTGTATGCTCACTCCAACCCAACTCGTACAGGGCCATACCTGTATCAAGACTATGTAGTTGAGGTTTATCATCAAAACCTCATTGCACAAAAGGGTAAAACTGCTGAGCAATTACCCTGGGGAACACGGGTAAAAGGTAGCGAACTCATGTCTCAAATTTCCGTTGATGCAGTAATTACGATGTTTGATCGGGTAATAAAAGATCAGGGGATTGTGACCAATGCATAAGGCTGTATTTTTAGATAGAGACGGCGTTGTTAATAAAGATCACGCCTATGTTCATAAAATCGCGGATTTTGAGTTTATCGATGGGGTATTCAGTGCCTGCCAAGCATTTAGCAAAGCCGGTTATAAAATTGTGGTCGTGACGAATCAGTCGGGCATTGGCCGAGGTTACTACGATGAAGCACAATTTCACGCGTTAAGCGAGTGGATGTGCGCGCAGTTTATGGCGCATGGTGTTGACATCGCTGGTGTTTATTTTTGTCCTCACCACCCTGAAAAGGCACAAGGCCCATATAAAGTAGAGTGTGACTGTCGTAAACCAGAACCCGGGATGCTGCTGCAAGCGATAGCCGAGCATGACTTGGATCCTACGCATAGTATTATGATTGGTGACAAAGTCTCAGACATCAAGGCTGCCCGCGCTGCTGGCGTAAAAACAGCCATTTTAGTTGAGTCTGGGCAGAGCTTTAGTCAAGAGCAACAACAGCTCGCGGATAAAGTATGTGCGTCGTTGGCGGAGGTACCAGCCGCACTATGTTTGTCTGAGTAAAATAAAGTTTGCTGCCAGTTGTCGCAAATCGTGCATTTATTGTGTGAACCTTTTAAAATAAAGATATCTTTTAATGTACCAGGTATGATTGAATTGGTACGTTCCAATTAACTTGAGCTAATTAATATAGAATAAGCCCAAGCGTTAACTTCTGATAGTGAGAATGACAACCGCCTATGGCGATGCGTAGCTTACTATCACCGTGCAAAAAATGGAGACTCCCAGATGAGAGCATCGGCCTTCTACAGCCAGCTTCAGCAACAAATTGAAGAAGTAAAAGCTGAAGGATTATATAAAAAAGAGCGTATTATCACTTCTCAGCAGCAAGCTGAAATTGCAGTATCGACTGGCGAAAGTGTAATTAACTTCTGTGCAAACAACTATCTAGGTTTGGCGAATCACCCAGAGCTAATTAAAGCGGCGCAGGGCGGCCTTGATGACCATGGTTTTGGTGTCGCGTCGGTGCGCTTTATCTGTGGTACGCAAGATATTCACAAAACGCTTGAAGCAAAGATCAGTGAATTTTTAGAAACGGAAGATACTATCCTTTACTCTTCATGCTTTGATGCCAATGCTGGTTTATTCGAAACTATCTTAGGCCCTGAAGATGCAATTATCTCGGACTCATTAAATCACGCTTCCATCATTGATGGTGTGCGTTTATGTAAAGCTAAGCGTTTCCGCTATGCTAACAACGATATGGCTGATCTTGAGCAGCAGTTAATTGCTGCTGATGAAGCTGGTGTGAAAACCAAGCTTATCGCCACCGATGGCGTATTCTCAATGGATGGCGTTATTTGTAACTTAAAAGCGGTTTGTGACTTAGCGGATAAGTACGACGCTTTAGTGATGGTTGATGATTCACACGCGGTGGGTTTTGTTGGTGAAAATGGCCGCGGAACACCGGAATACTGTGGTGTATTAGACAGAGTGGATATTATTACAGGAACGCTTGGTAAAGCACTTGGCGGTGCATCGGGCGGTTACACCTCTGGTAAGAAAGAAATCGTAGAGTGGTTACGTCAGCGTTCACGTCCTTATTTATTCTCAAACTCGCTATCGCCTTCAATTGTTACAGCTTCAATCAAAGTACTAGACATGATGAAAGAAGGCGATGCCCTACGTGCTAAACTATGGGATAACGCAGCTTATTTCCGTACTAAGATGGAAGCTGTTGGCTTTACTTGTGCGGGTAAAGATCACGCTATTATTCCGGTTATGTTAGGCGATGCCAAAGTAGCCTCAGAAATGGCTGACAGACTGCTAGCTGAAGGGATCTATGTGATCGGTTTCTCTTATCCTGTCGTGCCAAAAGGTCAAGCTAGGATCAGAACACAAATTTCAGCTGCGCATACAACTGAGCAGCTAGACAAAGCAATCGAAGCCTTTACCCGTATTGGTAAAGACCTAGGCGTCATTTAATTTTGCCACCGGCTTAAGCCGGTGCAGCTAACGAGCGAATACTATGAAAGCATTATCCAAGTTGAAAGCTGAAGAAGGAATTTGGATGGCGGATGTGCCAAAACCGGAAGTAGGGCACAACGATCTATTGATCAAAATCCGTAAAACAGCAATTTGTGGTACCGACGTACACATCTACAAATGGGATGAGTGGGCACAAAACACGATCCCAACTCCAATGGTTGTGGGACACGAATACGTAGGTGAAGTGGTCGATATGGGCCAAGAGGTGCGTGGTTTTAGCATTGGCGACCGAGTCTCTGGTGAAGGTCATATCACATGTGGTCATTGTCGTAATTGTCGTGCTGGTCGTGTTCACCTATGTCGTAACACCATTGGTGTAGGCGTTAACCGCGAAGGTTCATTTGCAGAATACCTAGTTATTCCTGCTTATAATGCGTTTAAGATCCCTGACAACATTTCAGATGAACTCGCTTCTATCTTCGACCCATTCGGTAATGCAGTGCACACCGCATTGTCGTTTGACTTAGTTGGTGAAGACGTCCTCATTACTGGTGCGGGTCCAATTGGTATTATGGCTGCGGCAGTGGCGAAACACGTTGGTGCGCGTCATGTGGTGATCACAGATGTAAACGAATATCGCCTTGAGCTAGCCACTAAAATGGGTGCTACGCGAGCAGTAAATGTTGCCAGTGAAAGCCTCGAAACGGTTATGAAAGATCTTGGTATGACAGAAGGGTTCGATGTTGGGCTTGAAATGTCAGGTGTTCCTTCAGCATTTAAAGGCATGTTAAACAGCATGAACCATGGTGGTAAGATTGCAATGCTGGGCATTCCTCCTTCTGACATGGCGGTGGATTGGAACCAAGTGATCTTCAAGGGTCTAGTGATCAAGGGGATTTACGGCCGTGAAATGTTTGAAACTTGGTACAAAATGGCAAGTTTGATCCAGTCAGGCTTAAACCTTGACCCAATCATTACACATCAGTTCCATGTTGATGACTTCCAGACTGGCTTTGATACGATGATTTCAGGGCAATCAGGTAAAGTGATTCTGAATTGGGATTAATGCTCAACTTTGCTTAGTGCATGAATGAGTAGTTATAATAGAAAGACGGCTAGGTCGATAAGGCTTAAGCCGTCTTTTATTTTTTAGTTTTAAATGGGTAACACATGTCTTTTAAACATATTTCAGTAGCAGACACACAAGCGCTTTTAGGCAATGATGATGTAGTGGTAGCAGACATCCGCGATGAAAATACTTTTGCACAAGGGCATATTCCAGGCGCTGAACATTTATCTAACGCTAATCTTGCACATTTCATGCAGGAGAAAGAGTTTGACCAACCCATTGTTGTGGTGTGTTATCACGGGATCTCCTCACAAGGCGCTGCTAACTACCTAGTTGAGCAAGGCTTTGAAGATGTTTACAGTATGGATGGCGGTTTTACGCAGTGGGCGAGTGAATTGCCAAACGAGATTGAAAAGTGAAGTTAATAGCCCATTATCACAATGCACGACTAGCACAAGGTGCGGTCGATTATTTTAAGACGCAAGGGGTTTATTGTGTTTTGCAAAGTCACGATGGGCAACAAGTTGAAGTTTGGCTAGAGCGTGGTGATGAAGCGCTTGCTATGCGTCTTTGGCAAACGTTTTTGGAGCAACCTGAGGCTGAACTATATCAAGCGGCTTCTTGGCAAACCGGAAGTACACAGGGGTTATTTAGCTACCAAGGCCAAAACTTAAACTTAGTAAAGCGCTTTTTGGGATTGAACTGGTTATTACAGGGCGTTTTTGGTGTCAGTATTATTATTTTTGTCGCCATGTTATTTGGTGACGCTAATGGCATCTTTTCTGCGCTACGTTTCTCCCTAGATAAACCTTGGACTTGGATAGCGCCTACACTGATACATTTTAGCGCCATACATTTGATTTTTAATTTAAGCTGGTGGTTACACCTTGGCGCGCAAATTTCAGAGAAACTAGGGCTCTGGGCGTTAGTTTGCATCTACTTTGTAACCGGCTTAACCAGTAATTTTATGCAGTACCTATTTGTTGACGCTAATTTTGGTGGACTAAGTGGCGTGGTCTACGGACTACTAGGCTTTTGCTGGGTAATTGGTCATCGAAATCCTGCCGGAGCCGCTTTGGTCTCTAAGCCTGTTATTGGTTTTATGCTGCTTTGGATGCTGTTTGGATTTACGGATATGTTTTTCATCAACATGGCTAACTGGGCACATTTGTTCGGACTGCTATCAGGTATGTTGGTTGCGGTATTTTGGCCTATCAACAGGCAACTCAAAGAGAATAGCTAGTTACTTCGAACTCGGAATCTAGCGCTTCCGAGTTCTTGTATGAGTTGATTCGGTTAGTGATATAAATATTTGGTAAAAAGCACATCTCGAACAATTTCCTGCCCAGTTTCTTCTTTTAGCAATGTCTTTAGCTTTTCAGCACAGCGCTTTCTGATTTCTTCTCTGCCAGTTAATGACTTAATGGTTTCTTCGTTTTCTTTACTCAGGATCTGTACAATTGCATCTCTTAGTAAAGGTGTATGGTGCTCAACCACGGCAATATTCGCAACGTCATTCAGCATTAGGTCAACGGTGACTCGGACATAGCCAAGCTTTTTATTAGATTGGCCTATGTAGTTCGTGATGATATCTGGCTCAAACCCGAAATACCCAATAGTTGAATCCGCTTTTACAGGGGAAGCCGCGGTTAATGCAATGCACAAAGTGAGTACAACAGCCAACAGTCTCATGTTTTATCAGGTATCCTAATGCAAGTTACTTTTTACTTAGTTTATACATAATTGCGTTGATTTTACAGTTGGCTTCAGCACAAACATAAACTTTTTAGAAAGCCTCTGCTCTGCTATTATGACCGCGGATTTTTAAAACGGAAATAGAACGTTGCCTTTGCAATTACCCTTAGAGCTCCCCTGGCTGAAGAGCACACAGTTGGTGGATGTTGAGCCAGCACTTTCTTCTTATTTACTAGAGACCCAATCTCTAACCGCAAAATTGAAAGAAACTTGTGATAAATTTTCTGTGACTGTGCTTGCTAATGAGTTCAGGAGCGCTCCAGATGCGTTACGTACAGATCTTTCTGAACAGGTTTGGTGCCGAGAAGTAACGCTAAATTGTAACGGTAAAGCAGCTGTGTTTGGACAAAGTTGGCTCAATGAGGACGCATGTACTGTCGGAATGGATGCAATTGGTGAGACGCCGTTAGGTGAGTTACTGTTTACTGATTCAAATTGGCAGCGCGGAACCCTTGAGTATCTTCGTTTAGCTACTTCAGACTATCCAGCGCTGATTGAGCTTATTGCACCCACCACTGGCGTCGTCCCAGAGCGTTTATTTGCCAGAAGAAGCTGGTTTAAAAACGGTAAAGCAAAGATTTTAGTTTGTGAAGTCTTTATATCGGAAAGCTTTTATGATTGAACACCAGAAATGGCAGGCTTACAGCCAACTTATGCGATTAGATAAGCCAATCGGAACTTTACTATTATTGTGGCCAACACTTTGGTCACTGTGGTTTGCAGCTGAAGGTATTCCAAGTATCTGGCTTATTGTTACTTTTGCACTTGGTGTATTTCTAATGCGAAGTGCGGGCTGTGTTATCAACGATTTCGCCGATCGCAAGGTTGATGGGGCTGTAAAGCGTACGGCGACAAGACCGCTTGCAAGGGGGGCCGTGACGAGTAAAGAAGCGCTAGGACTATTTTCTATTTTGGTAACGCTAGCTTTTATTCTGGTGCTTTTTTTAAACTGGCAGACTATTGCATTATCGTTTGGTGCACTTGTGTTGGCTTCTGTCTATCCTTTCATGAAGCGTTATACAAACTTACCTCAAATCGTACTTGGGGCTGCTTTTAGCTGGGCGATACCGATGGCCTTTATGGCAGTAAATCAGAATGTGCCAGTACTTGCTTGGGTGTTGTTTGCTGCGAATTTAATTTGGACGGTCGCTTATGACACCATGTACGCCATGGTAGATAGGGATGATGATTTGAAGATTGGGGTAAAGTCTACTGCGATTTTATTCGGAAAATGGGATCTCCACATTATTGCGTTGCTCAACATCACATTTATCGCGATGATGGCGGCAGTTGGTGTAACGTTTGATTTAAACCTCGCTTTTTGGTGTGGCTTACTCGCAGCCTCTGTGCTGCTTGTTAAGCAACAATATGCCATACGCAATAGAGATAGAGACAGATGTTTTTGGGCTTTTTTAAACAATAATTATGTTGGCTTGGCGATTTTTGTAGGGGTCGTGTTGGGGTTTTTACCGTTCTAAAGCCGGTTATTAAAAACGGGCAAGTAATACAGATTATTTGCCCGTTTTTTTGCAACTAATAAGTTACTGTTTTTTTGCTAGATGAAGATGCTGCATCTTCGATTAGCTCAAGCAAGTGATTTATATGTGCATTTGAACCAATTTGATGATTGGTTTGTACAATCAATTGCTCTCTATCCAATGCCTTATTGGTTTTTAAGAAAACTAAGTTAGGATCTTGTGCGATGGTTTTGGAATGCTCAATGCTAGCAATTGCGAAACTGTTGCTATTCTTTAAGCCATCAATTACTTGCTCAATATTACCAATTTTAACGCTGGTTGATTTGTTTAGCGAATCAACGGCTTCATTAAGCATACCTTGAACTTGCTTTGATTGGGAAAAGCACCCATACATAGGATATTGCGTTAATTCAGCTTTTCTAATGCTGTCTTGGTTTGCTAGAGGGTGGTTTCTAGAAACAAACAAAACTAGCTGATCGGGTAGGTGAATATCGCTCACTATGCTATTTGCGCTTTGTAAATATACGCTAATATCAATTTCACCAAGTTGCAGCTTGCGAGTAAGCTCCAACTCATCTTGTAACTGCATCTCGATTTTTACATTAGGATACTGAGCTAAAAACTGACCGCAAGAAACTGGCACAATGCTACTTGCTTGTGTTGTATAACCAATAATTAACTTCTGGTTATCGCGACCAAACAAACTTTGCTTGATGGTTTTCTTGGTTAGGTCGAGTTCTGATAGCGTCGTTTTACAATACTTTAAGAACAGTTCACCTTGCTCAGTTAATTTTACTGAACGCGTTGAACGTTTAACGAGTTCACAACCTATTTCATCTTCAAGGGTTTGGATGCTTCGGGTAAGCGCTGAAGTACTGATCTGGGTTTGTTCTGCGGCTTGTCTAAAATGTCTTAAATTACCTAATGCTACGAACTGCTCGAGTTGTTCAAATCTCATGTGAAATTCCTTTTAATTTCAACTAAAACACATTTACTACGTCTTTTCCCAATAGTAATACACAAAACGAGAAAAAGAAAGTGAAGTTTTTACATTCTGATTACAAAGTTAGTCAGGATACCTGTCACGTATCTCAATAAATTGTTCCAGATTATTTAGAAAAAGGTCAACTAATTTGGGGTCAAATTGTTTTCCTCTTTCTTTATTGAGTAATTCAATTATCTTTTCCAGCGGCCAAGCGGGCTTATAACAACGCTCGCTGCCCAGTGCATCAAAGACATCCGCCAGTGCTGTGATCCTCCCGACAATGTTTATTTGCTCAGCTTTCAAGCCGTTTGGATACCCAGAGCCATCCCACTTTTCGTGATGTTGATGCGCAATTAACGCACCACATTGCAGAATCTCATTTGTTGAATTTTTTAAGATTTCAAACCCTTGCTGTGCGTGAGTTTGCATAATTATCCATTCTTCATCAGTGAGTTTTCCGGGTTTATTCAGGATTTGATCTGGAATACTGATTTTGCCAATATCATGGAGCGGAGAGGCGAGTTTGATAATTTCTGCATGGTAGTGAGAAAGTCCATAAAGCTGGGCTAAAAGCATACTATAATGTGCCACGCGTTTTACGTGGGAGCCTGTTTCTTTCGAGCGTTTTTCGACGGCTTCACCCAAAATATAAGAAAGCTCTTTTTGAGAGTCTTTGACGGTTTCACGCAACTTTAAGTTGTCGTAGGCTAGCGCTATATTGTTTGCAAAAAATTCAAGTAGCTGGAAATCCATGCTATGAAGATCGCTATCCTTACTCACATAAATCATCGTTTCACTGCCTTCTCGGGAAGGGAAGTAGCCGATATATTCATTGCGGGTCTTCATAGATGATTTTTTGTTGTGCGTTTCTATAAATAAATTTTGTACATTCTCTGGCAAAGTTACATTACTTGGCTCTACGCCTGCACCAGAGGCTGCTAGTAACTTAAATTTTGTGGGCTCATTAGCTTGATGATTTACTGCTGCTGCACAGTATATTTCCGAATCTGATAATCCCATTACAGCGGATACATGGGATAATATAGTTGATGCAAAATCCTGAATATTGCTACACTTTAAAAAATTCGAAGATGCATCAATAATGCGTTCGAGTCCCATTTTGTGCTTTTCGATGGTTTGAATATCCCGATGAGCGCGTAAAGCAGAATAGAGCAGCGTTTTTAACTTGACGGCAGTGAGTTCGGTTTTGTTCTTATAGTCATTAATATCGTAATCGCGAATAACCGATTCTTCCGGTGCTTCACCTGGCTGCCCTGTGCGCAGCACAAGGCGAATATCAAAGTTTTCTAAGTCATCACGGATATATCGCACTAAATCAAGCCCTGCATGATTACTTTCCATTACGACATCAATAAGGCCTACAGAAATATTCTGCTCCGTGTCCAAGATGACTTTTGCTTCTTGTGCTGAGTAGGCATGATGAAATCTCAATGCTTTATTCTCAAACTTAAAGCCGGACAACACCAGCTTAGTCACTTGGTGAATGTCTTCTTCATCGTCTACAACCAGAATATCCCAGTAGGTATCGGCCATTTGATTTATTGGGCTTTCTAGCACTTCATCTGAGAACAAAAATCCGCTCACAGATTGCTCCTCTTTTTATGCTGACTCAACGTTAGTATAGTCGGCAGTAACAAGGCCGCTAATCTTGTTGAGGTTTTTTCTCGATATTTTGCAATTCTAGTTCGATTGCATCGCAAGAAATGTGGATTTCATAAAGAGAAAGTAGCAATGATAAGGTTAGGCTACAGAGACTCGCACCAAATAATGTTACGCCAAGTAAGGATATTTCAAGGAACAAGGCAAACATTGAAGACGTACAAAGTAAAAACGCAATTACGCCCCATACTTGCATTCGTCTGATTAATCTAATTCGTTTCCTTAAGTTTTCGATTTGCGCTTTAACCAAGGATCTTATGGTGTCGCCTTCTCGAGCGTTTAATTCACGGATCAATTGTGCGAGTACCAAAAAGCGATTGGTGTAAGCGAGCAGTAATAAAGAAATTGCTGGGAATAATAGGCCCGGTGTTGTTAGAGTCATAGTCGTATTTTAATGGAATAGCTTGATGTTTAAGTGTGATGATAATGAATGATTTTATCAAGAAACAAATGAGCACATTGAGTGCTAATTCAATAGTGAAGATAATGCAATGAGTGAACAATCTTTTCATTGGGTGCAATTGTGCGCTATCAGCGGCTTTGTTGAAGCGCATTTACTCAAAGGTCAACTAGAACAAGCGAATATTCAGGTTCGCTTACAAGGTGAGCATTTGTCAGGTGCTATTGGTGAAATTCCAGCAGAGCAAGCTGCCATCAAGCTCTTTGTTTATGCAATAAAGTTACCCGAGGCTCAGGAAATATTGGTAAACTATAACAAATCACGTCATCACAGTGCCGCCGAGCTGTCGGATTGGCTATGTAACCACTGTGCAGAATTAAATGGACCAGCGTTTGAATATTGCTGGCAATGTGGAAATAAGCATGAGCAAAGCAAATAACTTTCAAAGAATTAGAGAGTTAAATTATCTTCAAAAGGCAGTCTTAGGTGCTGCTATTATTGAGCGTATGTTGCCAAATTATTCATTATTTAGTGAGGCTACGGGTTTTGGCGACGAGCAAGTTCTCAGAAATGCGCTGAATTTAATCTGGGAGAAAATATTACTGCCAAAGAGCAAAATTAGCTTAGAAAAGCTGGTTGAAAAGGTTGAACCAAATGTACCTGAGCTCAGTGAGTTCGATATGTTTGGTACCTATCCCGCAATCGATGTAGCGACAGCGCTGTTAGGCATGTTGCAAGGCCTAATGACAAAAGATGAACATGAGTTTGTAAGCGTTGCCAAAATTTCTCAGGCAACGGTAGCTAAATACATCGAGTTTATGTTGATGGCGGAAGATATATCTCCAACAAATGAGTTAGTGCGTGAACACCCGCAGATGCAATATGAAATTGAAATCCTCGCTGAGCTTATCGAACACGTGGAAAATATGGGGCGTATTAGCAGCGACTCGGTGAAGTCGCTAAAGGCCTTGGCACTAGCTGACGGCCAAACAAATATTGGTTTGGAACTTGAGTAGCTGATTTCGTATAATCAGCGGCTGCAGTAAAGAGTTTGGAGAAAGTAACTTGCGTATTTTGGGTATAGAATCCTCATGTGATGAGACGGGTATTGCTATTTATGATGATGAGCAAGGGCTGTTGGCACATCAATTATATTCTCAGGTAAAAGTACACGCCGATTATGGTGGGGTAGTGCCTGAACTTGCTTCTCGTGATCATGTACGCAAAACGATCCCTCTTATTGAAGCTGCTTTCGCGCAAGCGGGTTGCGGTCCTGAAGACCTTGATGGCATTGCTTATACCGCAGGGCCGGGTTTGGTCGGTGCTCTGTTAGTTGGCACCTCAATTGGTCGCTCGTTAGCATTTGGTTGGGGGATCCCAGCCGTTGCCGTACATCATATGGAAGGCCATTTGCTTGCCCCTATGCTTGAAGACGATAAACCAGAGTTCCCATTCGTCGCGCTGCTAGTCTCTGGTGGTCATACCATGATGGTCAAAGTCTCAGGTATCGGTGAGTATGAGGTACTTGGTGAGTCAGTGGATGATGCCGCTGGTGAAGCATTTGATAAAACTGCCAAGCTACTCGGCCTTGATTACCCTGGCGGCCCAATGCTTGCGAAAATGGCGACACAGGGTCAAGCAGGGCGATTTACTTTTCCAAAACCGATGACAGACAGACCAGGTCTGGATTTTAGTTTCAGTGGATTAAAAACCGCAGCGGCAAACACGATCCGTAATGAAGGCGATGATGAGCAAACGAAAGCAGATATCGCTCATGCCTTTCAAACTGCGGTCGTAGAAACACTAGCGATTAAGTGCAAGCGGGCACTGAAAGAAACAGGCATTAAAAGCCTTGTGATTGCAGGTGGCGTCAGCGCCAATACAGAACTTAGGCAAAAGCTTGAGCGCATGATGCTTGGTATGAAAGGGCGAGTTTATTATCCGCGCACTGAATTTTGTACAGACAATGGGGCGATGATAGCTTATGCAGGAATGCAGCGCCTAAAAGCAGGTCAGCATGCGCCACTTGATATGAAGACTAAGCCACGTTGGCCGCTGGATAGTCTAGAAAAAGTCTAGGGTCTGTTGATCTTTGCTGTTTGATTTTTGTTCTCCTGAGTGTGTTTTGGTCGCGACGCTCGACTTGCCGCCTAGTAATCTAGGCAAAAGTTGA
>NZ_JAKRFW010000047.1:0-38431 GCF_022347905.1 Pseudoalteromonas sp. Of11M-6
GCGGAAAGAGAGACTTGAACTCTCACATCCGAAGATACTGGAACCTAAATCCAGCGCGTCTACCAATTCCGCCACTTCCGCACAGTAGATATTTTATTTTTAGCTAACATCTCAAAAAGAGATGGCTGGAGTACCAGGATTTGAACCTGGGAATGGCGGGATCAAAACCCGCTGCCTTACCGCTTGGCGATACTCCAACGAAGTAAAATCTTTTTGAGTTCTGATTTAAAAGAACATGGTGCGGAAAGAGAGACTTGAACTCTCACATCCGAAGATACTGGAACCTAAATCCAGCGCGTCTAAACCTAAATCCAGCGCGTCTACCAATTCCGCCACTTCCGCACATCTTTTAGCATTAGTTATTGGAACCTAAATCCAGCGTCTATATTAAGACAACTGCCAATTCCGCCACTTCCGCACATCTTTTAGCATTAGTTATTGGAACCTAAATCCAGCGTCTATATTAAGACAACTGCCAATTCCATTACTTACGCATATTTTTTGCGACAACAAATCGATGAGTTTTGGTAGTAGCTAAAGCATGGTGGCTATGCCCTGATTTGAACAGGGGACCCCATCATTATGAGTGATGTGCTCTAACCAGCTGAGCTACATAGCCATCTCTTTAACTTCTCATCATCGCTGATGCGGGGCGTATTATGCGTATATGCCCCCAAGCCGTCAACACCTTTTTTGCAAAAAATCTGCTAACACAGTTTGTTTGCAGATAAATTAAGCGAAACGGCCTGTTTTTATATCAAATCATGCGGGGCAATTGCAAATTTTTAACAAAACCTGTGAACTTTTATTCCTTTGGAGTCTATAACTTACTCTGAAGAACAAGGTACTTATTTGATTGAAAAGCAGAGTTGATAAAACTAAAAAGGAGCCGAAGCTCCTTTTATTGAAATAGCGTGTAGTAACTATAGTTACACATTAAATAAGAAGTTCATCACATCGCCATCTTTTACGATGTATTCTTTACCTTCTTGACGCATTTTACCTGCGTCTTTCGCACCAGATTCACCACGGAACTCGATATAATCATCAAAGCCGATAGTCTGTGCACGAATAAAACCACGCTCAAAGTCTGTGTGGATTTTACCAGCAGCTTGAGGTGCTGTCGCGCCAACAGGGATAGTCCATGCACGTACTTCTTTTACGCCAGCTGTAAAGTAAGTTTGCAGTTTCAACAACTCATAACCACCACGGATCACACGGTTCAGGCCCGGTTCTTCTAAGCCTAAGTCATCCATAAACTCTTTCTTATCTTCTTCTTCAAGTTCAGAAAGTTCAGCCTCAATTGCTGCACATACTGGGATCACAACCGCGTCTTCTGCAGCTGCAATTTCACGTACTTTGTCTAGGAATGGGTTATTTTCAAAGCCATCTTCGTTAACATTGGCGATGTACATAGTTGGCTTGATCGTTAAAAAGTTTAGGTAGCTTATTGCTGCCGCTTCTTCTTTATTTAGCTCAAGTGAGCGAAGCGTTAAGCCTTCGTCCAAGTGCGCTTTCACTTTTTCAAGTACAACCAGTTCAAATTTCGCGTCTTTATCGCCGCCTTTCGCTTTCTTCGCGTTACGTAAAACTGCGCGATCTGCAGTATCCATGTCTGCAAGTACCAGCTCAGTGTTGATTACATCAATGTCTTCAGCAGGATCGATTTGACCAGCAACGTGCACGATATTTTCATTTTCAAAACAGCGAACTACGTGACCGATAGCATCCGTTTCACGGATGTTTGCTAAAAATTGGTTACCTAAACCTTCGCCTTTTGATGCGCCTTTTACCAAACCGGCAATATCCACAAACTCCATTGAAGTTGGGATAGTACGCTGAGGGTTTACAATTTCAGCTAGCTGGTCAAGACGAGCATCTGGTACAGGTACTACACCGGTGTTCGGTTCGATAGTACAGAAAGGAAAGTTTGCGGCCTCAATGCCCGCTTTAGTCAACGCATTAAATAAAGTAGATTTACCTACGTTAGGTAAACCAACAATGCCACATTTAAAACCCATAGTGTTTATTCCTAAATTTCTACCGTATTATCTCAAGCACGCATTATGGCGAACGAGAAGCTTAGGTATTACTCAATCAATCGCAGCAGTGAACTGTTACGGTTTAAATGAATGTAGTCGATTTTGCGCTTTTAACACACCGTCTTTTGCGAGTATTTCCATACATCGGACTGCTTCATCCACAGCGGCATCAATTTTCTCTTGATCAGCTTGTGGTGCTTTGCCTAAAACCCACCCCGTGACTTTGTCTCTATGTCCTGGGTGACCAATACCAACGCGCAATCGCATAAATTCTTTGTTATTTGCCATTTTAGCGATTATGTCTTTTAAGCCATTGTGACCGCCGTGACCACCACCTTTTTTGAGTTTGGCGATACCGGGTTCTAAATCCATTTCATCGTGAGCAACAAGAATACTCTCGACGGGGATCTTATAAAAATTGGCAAGACTCGCGACCGCTTTACCACTTAAGTTCATATAAGTCGTAGGGATCAGCAATTTAAACTCTTGATTATTGATGAGCACTTTGCCGGTGAGGCCGTGATGTTTAGCGTCTGGTTTTAGGAGGCAGTTGTATCTTCTGGCTAGTTCTTCGATAAACCAAGCGCCAGCGTTATGACGGGTGTTTGCGTATTCGGGGCCTGGATTTGCCAGGCCCACAAGCATTTGAATATTATTCAAGGTGTTAACACCTGAACAATTACTCAGCTGCGTCTTCAGCAGACTCTTCAGCAGGAGCTGCTTTAGGAGCGTTTACTGAAACAACCGCTTGGTCGTGATCTGCACCTTTAGCAAGTTCAACTGAAACAACGCCAGCTGGAAGCTTGATATCAGATAGGTGTAGAGTTTCGCCAACAGCTAGAGTCGCTACGTCAACTTCGATGAACTCAGGAAGTCTTGCTGGAAGACAAGTGATTTCAATTTCAGTTAGTTGGTGAACGATAGTGTTGCCACCTTTAGTTGCTTTCTCTTCGTTGATGAAGTGAACAGGAACTTTAGTGTGAAGCTTTTGAGAAGCATCAACGCGTTGGAAGTCTAAGTGAGTGATCTTAGGCTTGTACGGGTGACGTTGCATATCTTTAAGAATTGCTTCAACAGACTCACCGCCAATGTTTAGCGTTAGGATGTGAGTGTAGAAACCTTCGTCTTCTTGCGCTTTCAATACTTTGTTGTGATCAAGAGTTAGTGAAACTGCATCTTTACCAGCACCGTATAGGATTGCAGGAACTTTGTCAGCGCGACGTAGGCGGCGGCTCGCACCAGTACCTAGGTCAGAACGTACTTCAGCGTCTAATTTGTATACAGACATGGATGTCTCCAAAATAATTTAAGTTAATGTGTCAGAGAGCTCGCGACCAAGCTCCCTGCCTAAAAAAGGCGCGCCAATATACCACTAACGCACTTGCAATGAAACCTATAAAACAAAAAAAGCACCAGAGGTGCTTTTTGGCTAATCAGTTTTGGTGCCGATTAGTGTTGAAACATCGCAGAGATTGACTCTTCGTTGCTGATACGGCGGATAGTTTCGGCCATCATATCTGCAAGTGTTAGTACTTTGATGTTATCAAGCGCTTTCAATTCATCAGAAAGTGGAATTGAATCAGTCACGATAACTTCATCGATAACTGAGTTGCGTAGATTTTCCGCAGCATTGCCCGAAAGTACTGGGTGGGTTGCGTAAGCGAATACGCGTTTTGCACCGTGCTCTTTAAGTGCTGCTGCTGCTTTACATAAAGTACCGCCTGTATCTATCATGTCATCGACAATGATACAGTCACGACCAGCAACATCACCAATGATGTGCATAACTTGAGAAACGTTAGCCTGTGGACGACGCTTATCAATGATCGCTAGGTCTTTATCATCTAACAGTTTTGCAATCGCACGAGCACGAACCACACCACCGATATCAGGTGAAACTACTACTACATCTTCGAACTTACGCTCTTTCATGTCTTCGATTAGCACAGGGCTACCGAATACATTGTCAACAGGTACGTCGAAGAAGCCTTGGATTTGTTCTGCGTGTAGGTCAACGGTAAGAACACGGTCAACACCTACGCTTGAAAGGAAGTCTGCAACAACTTTAGCAGTAATTGGAACACGAGCAGAGCGCACGCGGCGGTCTTGACGTGCGTAACCGAAATAAGGAATAACGGCTGTGATACGACCAGCAGATGCACGACGTAGCGCATCAACCATGACGATTAACTCCATTAAATTATCATTTGTAGGAGCACATGTTGATTGGATGATGAATACATCTGAACCACGAACGTTTTCGTTGATTTGAACGCTAATTTCACCGTCGCTAAAACGGCCAACAACGGCATCACCTAACTCAATAAACAAACGTTTTGCAACTTTTTGAGCTAGCTCAGGTGTTGCGTTACCAGCGAAGAGCTTCATGTCGGGCACGGTAGGGTTCCTCAGGCACTGAATTTTTTGGACTAACATGCAATGACCATGAAATAAAAAAGTCAAAACAAGCTAACTTAAACAATTTACTTCTAGTTTTGCCAAGCGCGCAATTGTCGATGACAAATTGACTCACTTGTATTTTGGGCAATAAAGCCCTGCCAAGATGAAGGTAGAGTTTCGAGCACACGCAGCGCTGCCTCACGATTTTCAAACTCCGCGAAACAACAAGCTCCAGTACCAGTCATTTTGGTTGGTGCATATTTTAGCAACCACGCGAGGGTCTTTTCAACCTCGGGGTAAAGCTTTTTGACAAGAGTTTGACAGTCGTTGCCCGTATCCGAGAGTTTCCAACCGCTTTTTAGCTTAGGCGTATTGCGTGGTAAATCTGGGTGAGTAAAGACTAACGCGGTGCTGACATGAACAGGTGGGGCAACCACCAAATACCATTTTTTTTCGATGTCAATTGGCTCAAGTTGCTCGCCAACGCCGTGGGCTACAGCTGTTTTACCTTCAACAAAAACAGGCACATCGGCGCCTAGCTGGAGACCGAGTTTTGCAAGTTCTGGGATAGTAAGCTGACATTGCCACAGCGTATTGAGTGCCAATAAAGTTGTCGCGGCATCGGACGAGCCACCACCAACACCTCCACCCATGGGAAGCCGTTTATTTAACTGAATATCGACACCAGCAGTTATTTTTTTATAGGGCTCAAGAATTTTGGCGGCTTTATAAATGAGGTTATCTTCAAGTGGAATACCTGCGGTGTCACCACAAATGACGATTTCCTGCTGGTTACTGGTTAGCGTAAATGCTAATTCATCACCAAAATCTAAGAAAGTAAATAAAGTTTCTAGTTCATGGTAGCCGTCTTCTCGACGGCCATTGATATGCAAAAAAAGATTTAATTTTGCCGGAGCGCTTAGCGTCAATGTCTTCATTTAAACTGCCATGAAGTGATTAATACTTTGACCTCAATATTGGTCGACGAGAGTTTCATGCGGCTAGGCAGCCACATTCCGTCTTGCATTTTATATTGTTGATAGGTGATTTGCCACACTCGGCCAGATGGGCTTTGCCACTGTGCATTGCTTATTCTGCCAAGATCATCAAGTTCACTGGCTGGTGCTTCAACTAAGCCCGTTAGCCATTGAGGGGCTTGATTGACCGGAAGAGAGAGACCACTTAAACGCTTAACCAAATCGCTACTGTCCATGCCTTTATGGACATTGTCTTCAAAGGTCAGCTCCGAATGTGTGTCTAATTCTTCTAGCTCGAATATGCGGGTGCCCACAAAACTGGTTAAAATCAGATTTTGTTTCTCTTCTTTTAAATACCAATTAAAGTTAGCTGATTGACGATTGTCTGGGGCAATAAATGCAAGTTTACCTCTCGCTTGCCAATTTTTTTGTTGTTTTAGCCTAGATTGCCAGTCTTGTGCTACGTTTTGCTGAGGTAATTGTTGCGCACAACCGGTTAAAATTAATAAAAATATGAGTAAAATCAAATGAAGTTGTCTCAAAGGCCTTTCCTTACTTTCCATATTCGATTGATTTTTGGTAAAATTGCCGGCTTTAAAGCAGGGCTCGAGCAATACTGGCATCTATGACCATCATCGCACTTGGTATCAATCACAAAACCGCGTCTGTAGAATTACGTGAAAAAGTGGCGTTTTCTCCAGAACAGCTTACAGAAGCATTGCACCAACTCCAACATTCTTCGCAGTTTAAAGAATCTGTGATTGTGTCGACCTGCAATCGAACCGAGATCTATTGTAGCCTTGAGTCTGCTGATCCCCAAGCACTACTCGGTTGGTTGTCAGATTTTCATAACATAGAGCAACGAGACTTAACAGAAAATGTCTATGTGCATATGAATCAGGATGCGGTGAACCATTTAATGCGAGTTGCCTGCGGTCTTGATTCATTGGTGTTAGGTGAGCCACAAATTCTTGGCCAAATTAAACAAGCTTTTAGTACGGCCAAACAACACCATGCAATTCAGCCAACATTTGAGCGTTTATTCCAAAAAACTTTTTCGGTGGCGAAGCAAGTGCGCACCGAAACCGATATTGGTGCAAGTGCTGTCTCAGTGGCGTATGCCGCTGTTAATTTAGCAAAGCATATTTATGGTCAATTGGATAAAACTCAGGTCTTGTTAATTGGTGCCGGTGAAACAATAGAGTTAGTTGCTAAACACTTATCGCAGCATAATCCAAAGTCAATCACAGTCGCGAACCGCACAATTGAGCGCGCACAAAACCTAGCAAAAGAAGTTGGCGGCAGTGTTATTTCACTGGCACAGTTACCAGATGCGCTACCAAGTGCAGACATTGTTATTAGTTCAACTGCGAGCACCTTACCAATTATCGGTAAAGGAGTGGTCGAGCAAGCGCTTAAAAAACGTCGCCATAAACCAATGTTATTTATTGATATCGCGGTGCCTCGCGATATCGAAAGCCAAGTGTCAGAGTTGGATGCTGCTTATCTTTATTCAGTTGATGACCTGCAGGCGATAGTCAATGAAAACTTGGCCAGTCGTGAACAAGCGGCCATTGAAGCGCAGCAGATCATCGATGTACGCACGCAAGAGTTTTCCGAGTGGCAACGTTCGCTGCATTCAGTGGATGTGATTAGGCAGTATCGCCAAAGCGCGCAAGAAATTAAAAATGAGCTCGTGGACAAAGCAATAAATCAGCTACAATCGGGCAAAGAAGCAGATAAAATTATTATTGAATTAGCAAATAAGCTGAGTAATCGACTAACACACGCACCAACGCGCGCCATTCAAGAGGCTGCGAAAGAAGGCGATATAGATAAGTTAGCGCAACTCAAGCAAACATTAGGTATTGAGCAGGAATAACGTGTAAATGAAAGAGTCTGTATATCGTAAGTTAGAAACCTTAGTAGAGCGCTATGAAGAAGTTCAAGCGATGCTAAGCTCGCCTGAGGTGATTAGCGATCAGAACCGCTTTCGCGCCTTGTCAAAAGAGTTTTCAGAATTGGAAGATGTAGTTAAAGCGTTTACAGCCTACCAACAGGCTCAGGAAGACGTCGCAACTGCTGAAGAAATGCTAAAAGACTCAGATCCAGACATGCGTGAAATGGCACAGGAAGAGTATAAAGAAGCAAAAGCTGCCATTGCTGCGCTTGAAGATGACCTTCAAGTATTGATGTTACCCAAAGATCCAAAAGACAATAACAACGTATTCTTGGAAGTGCGTGCGGGAACAGGTGGTGATGAAGCCGCGATTTTCGCTGGCGATTTATTCCGTATGTATAGCCGCTATGCAGAAACGCAAAAGTGGCGCGTTGAAATCGTGAGCGCTAACGAAGGCGAGCACGGTGGCTATAAAGAAGTTATCGCTAACATTAGTGGCGACGGTGTTTATGGCAAACTTAAGTTTGAATCTGGTGCTCACCGTGTACAACGTGTGCCTGAAACGGAATCTCAAGGCCGTGTTCACACCTCTGCATGTACGGTTGCCGTGATGGCAGAGATCCCAGAGGCAGAAGCAATTGAAATTAATCCATCTGACCTAAAAGTGGATACTTTCCGTGCTTCGGGCGCAGGTGGTCAGCACGTAAACAAAACCGATTCTGCTATTCGTATCACTCACTTGCCGACAGGCGTTGTGGTTGAATGTCAGGACGAACGTTCACAACATAAAAATAGAGCGAAAGCGCTGTCTGTACTAAGTGCGCGCTTACAGCAAGCAGAAGATGAAAAACGTGCAGCGGCAGAAGCTTCTGAACGTCGTAATCTAGTAGGTAGCGGTGACCGCTCTGAGCGTATTCGTACTTACAACTTCCCACAGGGCCGTATTACCGATCACCGTATCAACTTGACGCTATATCGCCTTAATGAAGTGATCTCCGGTGAGTTGGGTGCTGTTATCGATCCGCTGGTTATTGAATATCAGGCTGATCTATTAGCAGCAATGAGCGAAAGCGATTAATGCCAACACTTAACATTGCCCAAGCCGTTGCTTGGGCAACCTCTGAGTTGTTACCACACTCCGAGTCAGCAAAGCTCGATAGCGAAGTGTTATTACTCCATGTGATCGATAAAAACCGCACTTATCTCTTTACTTGGCCCGAAGCTGAGCTTTCTGCACTAGAGCAGCAGCGATTCGAAGAATGTATTGCACGCCGTGTTACGGGAGAGCCTGTCGCACACATCACAGGTCAAAGAGAATTCTGGAGCCTGCCTTTAAAAGTGAACAACAGCACGCTTATTCCAAGGCCTGATACTGAAACTCTGGTTGAGCATGTTTTAACTCTCAGCATGCCAAATGACGCTCAGGTGCTAGACTTAGGCACAGGTACTGGCGCGATTGCACTGGCGTTGGCGAGTGAATATCCGGCTTGGCAAATCACCGCAGTAGATGCTTCAGCAGACGCCGTGGCGCTTGCAAAGTCTAATCAATCTCAGTTGGGCTTTAGAAACGTGTCGATTTTGCAAAGTGATTGGTTTAGTGCAGTTGCAGAGCAACAGTTTGATTTGATTGTGAGTAATCCGCCTTATATTGATGAAGCTGATCATCACTTATCACAAGGGGATGTGAGATTTGAGCCGCTCAGTGCGCTGGTCGCGGATGACCATGGCTATGCGGATATTTTTCATATCATCAGGACGGCTAAGCAACATCTGAACTCGGGGGGATATTTGCTGCTTGAACATGGCTTTGAGCAAGCAGATAAGATCCAACAGTTTTTTGCAGAAATGGCGTATATTAATATACTTACAATAAAAGATATGGCAGGGTGTGATAGAGTGACGTTGGCAATGTTGCCGTAAAGTCACGAACTCACACGAAAGTTAGGCGCTTCAATAGGATCCGCAATATGGATGATTTTTTGTTTTCAGACGAACCCGCTGACGTAGTTGAACCTGAAAAAGTAGGCACTTGGAAGGTTATTATTGTCGATGATGAGCCCGAAGTGCATGCAGTGACAAAATTAGCACTGAGTGACTTTGAGTTTCAAAAAAAGCGTCTGGAATTTATTAGCGCTTATTCGGGTGAAGAAGCAAAGAAAATCGTCGATGCCAATCCCGATGCTGCGGTGGTATTGCTGGATGTTGTCATGGAAACCGACGATGCTGGTTTGCAGGTCGCAAAATACATTCGTGAAACCGCCAAAAACAATCATATCCGTATCATTTTAAGAACTGGTCAGCCGGGCCAAGCGCCTGAGCGCCAAGTTATCGTGAACTACGATATCAACGACTATAAGTCAAAAACAGAACTCACCGCGCAAAAGCTCTTTACTGTCGTCATGTCGAGTTTACGTTCATATCGTGACATTCTCGCCATCGATCAATCAAGACAAGGGCTTGAGAAAATCATTAAAGCCTCCCGTGATATTTTTGCTACTCATTCAATTGAGAGTTTTATTGAGGGCGTGCTACAGCAACTTACGTCGCTGATAGGTACGGTCGACCAAGCTATGTATGCAACGTCACTTGCAGCGGGTAAAGAAGCTGGCCAAACGAACGATCAGCTGGTTGTATTTGCAGGGCGTGGAGAGTTTGAAAGTAGTGAAGGTAAGCCGATTTCTGAAGTGCTTAGCAGCGATCAAATGGATGCCTGCTTAAAAGCACTACAAGATAAAGATATTGTATATAAAGACAATTACCTATTTGCCTATTGCTCCAGTGACTATAACCACGCCTCAATGCTATTTGTGTCTGGTATTCCTGAGTTCTTAACCGAAACTCAGCGTCATTTAATCGATATTTTTGCCCAGAATATGCAATTGGCGTACGAAAATGTACAGCTACAAGCCGAGATTGAAGATACCCAGCAAGAACTGGTGATCCGTTTAAGTGAAGCGCTTGAGCTTCATTCCACCAATACCGGCAATCATGTTAAGCGCGTTGCATATCTTTGTCATACGCTTGCCAAAGAAATGGGTCTTTCTGATAAAGAAGCTGAGCTGGTGAAAATGGCGTCACCACTGCACGACGTGGGTAAAGTTGGTATTCCTGACGCGATTTTAAATAAGCCTAGCAAGCTGGATGACGAAGAGTGGAAAGTCATGCAAACCCATACAGACAAAGGCTTTGACTTGTTAAAAGACTCTCGCCGTGAGATTGTCAGTGCGGGCGCACTAATCGCTCGTGACCACCATGAAAAATGGGATGGCAGCGGTTATCCGAAAGGAAAAAAAGGCGATGAAATACACCTTTATGGTCGCATCGTAGCACTAGCTGATGTGTATGATGCGTTACGCCATAAACGTTGCTACAAAGAGGCATGGAGCCAAGAAGATGCACAAAAAGAGATTACTGCGCAAAAGGGAAAACACTTTGACCCCAAACTCGTGGATGTATTCAACCGTTGTATTAATGAGTTAGAATTGATCCTACAACGTTTCCCTGATTAGAGAATAATATGGATTACATGGCGTTAAAACATACGCACTTACTATTTGTGGTATTGAGCATAGTGCTTTTTTACACTCGCGCGTTTTCGCGTTTGGGTTCAGGTAAATTAGCAACAAACAAAGGCGTGTTTATTACCAGCCACAGCGTAGACACTTTGTTGTTAGTTACAGCGGTCATTTTGGCGGTAACGGCGGGGCTCAATCCTGCACAACAACCTTGGCTACTACAAAAAATCGTATTGGTGTTTGGTTATATCGCATTGGGCTTTGTAATTGCAAAAGCAAGTGTTAAAAAGACCAAATATTTGGCGCTAGGCGCTGCAACATTGGTACTAATGGCCATCGCGCACCTTGCCGTGAGCAAACAAGGCTTCTTTGCTTAACCATTTCAATTGGCGCTTGGTTTATCACCGAGCGCTTCAATATCTCCATAATAAGTAAACATTTTTACTATTTCAGCGAACGATAAATTGGTATTACTAAATTTCCCCCCTTGGGAATATGACAAAAAGTGGTAAACTAGTCGTTCTAAATGAAAGCAATTCAAGAGAAACCGAATTCTATGAAGAATGATATCTGGTTAGATGAGAATGACTTATCTCTCGATGACAATTCAGATGCATTTTCCTATCCGCCGTTGATCCGCTGTATCAAGGCTGAGCAAAGTTGGGATGCACAAGCTGACACCAATGAAACTTTGTGTCAGTTAGCAGAGCTTGAATTTGCCGTGGATGAAATTCGCCATAAGCATACAAACAATCATAAATGTTTGGATGAAATCTTAGACGCTTTTTATACCTTGTGGCTATTCAGTGGTAGCAGTCAAAAGGTGCCTGAATATAAGCTCAATAGCGTTTGTTACGCACTTTCTATGCGCAGTGGTACCAATACCGCACTGGGTCTTGTTTTAGTGCATCTGCTTGAACGAGCGAAATTAGAGGCCAGTCTTGCCCTAAGCCAAGGAGAGATTGTCGTACACGTCGCTTTTAGCGAAGAAGAAGGTTACGTCATTGAGCCAAGCTCAGGCCATCAGAGCTGGTACATAATTCCAGAAAACGAAAACAACCAAGACAAAGAGCAAGAAAAAGACCAAGAGCCGATGGAGCTTATTTTTAACGAAGAGTCGTTAAAGCTTTATTTGTCTCAGCAAAAGTGGGCGTTTATTGCGGCAGAAAAGTTTGGTCACGCGCTAAGTTGCGTCGAGCAATTGATGGATATCTTAGGCGATGATCCTTATGAACGTCGTGATAGAGGCTATCTACTCAACCAATTAAATTGTCCGAAGATGGCAAAAGACGACTTACAATTTTTTGTTGATGAATGTCCGGACGACCCAACCATTGAAGTGATCCAGCATCAGATCAAAGAGTTGGCCGATCATAATAATATTTTGCATTAAAAATAGTATATAAAAAATAATAACAGCGAGGATTTATGGAGCAAAGCGCTGCGCTCGTTACCAATAACGCGGTAATTATGGGCCTGTTGGCCGTTATTCTGGGGTTTGTTTTTTACACATCGAGTCAAAAAAGCGGAGTTTGGGCAAAGTTTTACAAGTACGTGCCAGCGCTGTTGATGTGTTATTTCTTACCATCTCTGTTAAATACCTTTGGTATCGTTGATGGCAACAATAACGATGTTTACACGGTAGCAAAGTATTATCTGTTACCCGCTTGTTTGGTGCTATTGACACTGAGTATTGACCTAAAATCGATAGCGGCTTTGGGTAAAAAGGCGATTATCATGTTCCTAACGGGAACGGTGGGTGTGGTGATTGGTGGCCCAATTGCGCTTTTACTTACTGCTACCTTTATGCCTGAGCTACTAGGTGTAACTGGCCCAGAAGCCGTATGGCGTGGTATGGCCGCGCTGGCAGGAAGCTGGATTGGTGGCGGTGCCAATATGGTGGCGATGAAAGAGATTTACGGCGCGGGCGGAGAAATCTTCACCATCATGGTAACGGTTGATATTGTTGTCGCAAACTTGTGGATGGCGTGCTTGCTCTATATGGCGGCGCGCAATAAAGAAATTGATGCGCGAACAGGGGCGGATACTTCTTCAATCAACCGCCTAATTGACAAAGTACAAGCATTTGAAGCTGAGCACGCAAGAAAGCCCGAACTTAAAGATTTGATGATCCTAGTTGGTTTTGCTTTTGGTGCAACGGGGTTTGCGCATTTTGCTGCAGACTTACTGGTGCCATTTTTTAGTAGTAATTACCCAGAGCTGAAGAAGTTTTCTCTTCATAGCAAACTATTTTGGATCATTGTTCTCGTTACGACCATAGGTCTGGCACTCTCGTTTACCAAAGCACGTCAATATGAAGCGGTTGGCGCGTCAAAAATTGGCTCAAGCTTTTTATATATTTTAGTAGCAACCATTGGTCTACACATGGATATCACCAAAATTGTTGAGGCGCCTAAATACGTCGTTATTGGTGTTATTTGGATGGCCGTACATGTTGGTTTGTTATTTATTGTTGCTAAATTAATTAAAGCACCTGTGTTTTATGTTGCCGTTGGCAGTAAAGCAAACATTGGTGGTGCGGCATCTGCGCCGGTGGTGGCCTCGGCATTCCACCCTGCGCTTGCTCCGGTCGGTGTGTTACTGGCGGTGCTTGGTTATGCCCTTGGTACTTATATGGCTTGGTTATGCGGACAATTGCTTCGTGTAATAGGCAGCTAAAGGATAAAAAATGAATACAGATATTATTAACGTTGCGGGACGAGAAGTCGCAAACGATAAGCCGTTTGTACTGTTCGGTGGAATGAATGTGCTTGAGTCTCGTGACTTAGCAATGCAAATCGCAGAGCATTACGTTGAGGTCACAAGTAAACTTGGGATCCCATACGTATTTAAAGCGTCATTTGATAAGGCTAATCGCTCGTCAATTAATTCTTACCGTGGCCCTGGCGTGGAAGAAGGCTTAAAGATTTTTGAAGAAATCAAAAAGACCTTTAATGTACCGGTTATCACCGATGTGCATGAGCCATTCCAAGCAAAACCCGTTGCGGAAGTTGCTGATGTGATCCAGTTACCTGCGTTTCTTGCCCGTCAAACTGACTTAGTTGTCGCTATGGCAGAAACTGGCGCGGTGATCAACGTGAAAAAACCACAGTTTTTAGCGCCACATGAAATGCGTCATATCATTAAGAAAATCAATGAAGCGGGTAATGACAAAGTTATCCTCTGTGAACGCGGCAGCAGCTTTGGTTATAACAACCTGATCGTGGACATGCTGGGCATGGATGACATGAAGCATATGGCTCCTGTTATTTTTGATGCGACACATGCGCTACAGCGTCCAGGTGGTCGTAGCGACTCTGCCGATGGCCGCCGTGCTCAGGCTGCTGAGCTTGCTCGGAGCGGTATGGCACTTGGGTTAGCTGGACTCTTTATTGAAGCGCATCCGAATCCAAATGAAGCTAAGTGTGATGGTCCTTGTGCATTGCCATTGGCTAAACTTGAAGGCTACCTACAGCAGATGAAAGCGGTAGATGAACTAGTTAAGAGTTTTGCGCCACTGGACACCAGCGCAGCTGATTTATAATCTATACCCAAGCGACCTCATTATTAGATGTTGTTTGGGGATTTTACTTGCCCGCGGTTAGCGGGTTTTTTATAGGCATGAATGAATGTCACGACGAGTTCCACCATTAAATGCATTAAAAGCCTTTGAGGCGGCGGCACGACACCTGAGCTTTACCAAAGCAGCAGAGGAGTTGTACGTCACTCAAGCTGCGGTTAGTCATCAAATTAAAATCTTAGAAGAACATCTAGGTTTAAAACTGTTTTTGCGAAAAAATCGCTCCTTACTGTTAACTGAGGAAGGGCAGGGCTATTACCTCGATATTAAAGATATTTTTTCACAATTAATCGATGCGACTGAAAAGCTCCTAGCACGAGGCGCAAAAGGGTCGCTAACGGTGAGTTTGACGCCAAGCTTTGCAATTCAATGGTTGGTACCAAGGCTGAGTAACTTTAATGAGTTGCACCCTGAAATCGACGTACGGATCAAAGCCCAAGATCACGACGACAACTCGTTAACGGATGACGTTGATGTCGCGATTTACTATGGCCGTGGTAATTGGAATGGGGTGCAAACCCATAAGCTACATACTGAGTATTTAGTGCCGTTATGTAGTCCATTTTTATTAACCGGCCCAAAACCGTTAAATCAGCCAAGCGACCTAGCGCAACATACTTTACTCCATGACACCACGCGTCGCGCTTGGAAGGCATGGATGAAAACCGCTGGGGTCAGAAATGTGGCGGTCAATACCGGGCCTATCTTCAGTCACTCTTCTATGGTGTTACAGGCAGCAATTCACGGCCAAGGTGTGGCGCTGGGAAATAGCGTACTGGCAAGACCGGATATAGATGCAGGGCGACTGGTTATTCCGTTTAGTCACCACCTCGAAAGTAAAAATGCCTATTATTTGGTATTTAGAGAGTCGCAGTCAGAGCTGGGTAAAATAGTTTCATTCAAAGAATGGATGCTCGGTATGGTAGAACACGAACAAGAGTTAAATAGTTTATGAGCGCAGTAAATATTGAATGGCACTATGCTGAAAACCCAGTTGCACAGTTTATTTTTGCCCATGGTGCAGGCGCAGGAAGCGATAGCGATTTTATGCAAGAAATGGCTAAATTGCTTGCTTCTAAGGGCGTTCAAGTTGGGCTCTTTGATTTTGAATATATGCAGCAAGCCAAACAAGAAGGGAAAAAACGCCCACCAGAGCGTGCCCCTAAGCTACTCGCGTATTTTCAACAAGTACTGGCCGCAGTAGAACCAAGTCTACCGCTCTTTATTGGTGGTAAGTCAATGGGCGGGCGTATGGCATCTATGCTGGCCTGTGAAACCACTGTAAAGGTGGAAGGAGTACTTGCGTTTGGCTACCCATTCCACCCGCCTGGTAAGCCGGAAAAGCTCAGAGTGGACCATTTTCCTGAGCTGAAATGCCCGCTGCTCATTTTACAAGGCGAACGTGATACCTTTGGCAACCGCACAGAGGTTGATGCCATGTGCTTTCCAGAGCAAGTCATGGTGAAATGGCTCAAAGATGGCGACCATTCACTCAAGCCACGTAAGGTGAGTGGTGTAAGCGAGTCAGAGAGCCGCGCGAATGCTGCCGTGATTGCGGCGAATTTTATTAAGGAGCGCTGTCATGGCTAAGCTCTACTTGATTATTGGCAGCGTGTTTTGTTTATTGTCTGTGGCTCTAGGCGCGTTTGCCGCTCACGGTCTCAAAGGACGTTTGAGCGACTATGCCATTGGTATTTTTAATACGGCGGCGCAATACCAAATGACTCATGGTCTTGCCATTATTGCCACCGCGTTTTTAATCAAATGGGGCCTCAAGGTGCAAGTTGCTGGTGGCTTTTTTATTACGGGTGTATTGCTATTTAGTGGTAGTCTGTACTTACTAGCCTTAACGGGCATAAAATGGCTAGGGCCAATCACCCCAATCGGTGGTACCTGTTTTTTAATTGCTTGGATTTTATTGATAGTTCAAGCTGCTAAATCTTCCTTTTAATCTAGAGAATCTAATGTCGAGTATCGTTATCTATTGTCGCGGTGGTTTTGAAAGTGACGCCGCAGCCGAAATTAATCATTATGCTGCAAAGCATGGAATTGCTGGCTACGTAAAAGCTAAGCCGAATACTGCTTTTGTAACATTTGAGTGCTTTTCGCCAAATGATGCTGAGACCTTAGCGAAGAAAATCGACTTTAAGAAACTGGTGTTTGCAAGGCAGTGGTTTGTTGGCACTTTACATACCCATATGCCGATTGAAGACAGAGTGAGCGTGATAAAAGCGGCTGTGGAAGGTTTTCCTTTGTGTGGTGAGCTGCGCGTTGAAACGCCAGATACTAACGAAGGAAAAGAGCTTTCTAAATTCTGCAAAAAGTTTTCAACCCCTTTGTCTAAGGCGCTCGAGAAGCAAAACAAGCTGACTCGTGAGCTAAAACCTGCCAAGCCTGTATTACATGTATTGTTCCTTGCCAATAACACCGCTTATGTTGGTTATTCGTTTAGTGATAACAATTCGCCATTCTTTATGGGGATCCCGCGTCTGAGAATGCCGTCCGACGCACCAAGTCGCTCGACGCTAAAATTAGACGAGGCATTTCACGTCTTTGTACCTAAAGATCAGCAAGAGACACGTGTGCGCGCGGGGATGCGAGCCGTTGATTTAGGTGCTTGTCCTGGCGGTTGGACATACCAACTCGTACGTCGAGGCATGTTCGTCGCCTCAATCGATAATGGCCCGATGAATGATGACCTGATGGAAACGGGGCAAGTGAAGCACTATCGTGAAGATGGATTCAAATATCGCCCAGAAAAACGCAATATTGATTGGCTGGTGTGTGATATGGTCGAAAAGCCAACGCGTGTTGCTGATTTGATGGTGGACTGGGTGGTGAATGCGTTTGCTCGAGAGCTGATCTTTAACTTAAAGCTACCGATGAAAAAACGGTTCGATAGCGTGTATGAATGTCTTACGCTTATCCATGAAGAGCTGCAAAAGTACAATGTGGATTATGAGATCCAAGCAAAGCACCTATATCATGACCGTGAGGAAGTCACGGTACATATTAATGTGCTTAAAGTACCGCAAAATTTGTATAGCTGATTTGTAGGAGCGATTTCACATCGCGATATTTTACATAAAGATCGCCGCATAAAGCGGCTCCCACACGGGGGTTAGCTTATTTGTAGGAGCGATTTTACATCGCGATCTTTTTCATAAAGCTCGCCGCGTAAAGCGCCTCCCACACCGATATTAGCTTAGTTGTAGGAGCGATTTCACATCGCGATATTTTTCATCAATCTCGCCGCGTAAAGCGGCTCCCACACCTATGTTACCTTATTTGTAGGAGCGATTTCACATCGCGATATTTTTCATCAGGCTCGCCACGTAAAGCGGTTCCCACACCGATGTCAGCTTATTTGTAGGAGCGATTTTACATCGCGATATTTTTCATCAAGCTCGCCGCGTAAAGCAGCTCCCACACGGGTGTTAGCTTAGTTGTAGGAGCGGTTTCACATCGCGAACTTTTTTATCAACCTCGCCGCATAAAGCGGCTCCCACACGGGTATTTGCTTATTTGTGGGTGCGATTTTACATCGCGAACTTTTTTATCAATCTCGCCGCACAAAGCGGCTCCCACATCAATGTTATCTTATTGGTGAGAACGATTTTACATCGCGATATTTTTATCAATCTCGCCGCGTAAAGCGGCTCCCACACGGGTGTTAGCTTAGTTGTAGGAGCGATTTCACATCGCGAGCTTTTTCATCAGGCTCGCCGCGTAAAGCGGCTCCCACACGGGTATTATCTTATTTGTAGGAGCGATTTCACATCGCGATATTTTTCATCAAGCTCGCCGCATAAAGCGGCTCCCACACAGATGTTGCCTTATTTGTAGGAGCGATTTTACATCGCGAACTTTTTTATCAAGCTCGCCGCGTAAAGCGGCTCCCACACGGATGTTATCTTATTTGTAGGAGCGATTTTACATCGCGATCTTTTTGTCTTAATCAATCAGTCTTAATAACTCGTTACGCGGTTGATTTCTGTAAGCGATGTCACCCCTGCGGCGGCTTTTTTCAGGCCAGATTTACGTAAGTTATCAAAACCTAACTGCTCTGCTTTTTCGGCAATCTCAAGAGAATTGCCCCCTTCCATGATCAGGTGCGAAAGCTCTGGCGTGATTTTTACCACCTCATAAATACCCACACGGCCTTTGTAACCGTCGGTACAGTTTTCACAGCCTTTAGGCGCGAAAAGGGTAATCTCTTTAATTTGCTCGGCAGTAAAGCCTTGCCCTAACAAGGCTTCTTCCGGCAGCGTTTCAGGTGTTTTACACTTAGGGCAAAGGCGTCTTGCGAGACGCTGAGCAATAATCAAACTCACCGAGCTTGCTACGTTGTATGCCGGCACGCCCATGTTTAATAGACGGGTGAGCGTTTCAGGCGCAGAATTGGTGTGCAGCGTACTCAATACTAAGTGACCGGTTTGGGCGGCTTTTATCGAGATCTCAGCGGTTTCAAGGTCACGGATCTCACCAACCATCACCACATCCGGATCCTGACGCAAAAATGCTCTCAAGGCATTGGCGAAAGTCATATCCGCTTTGGTATTGATTTGTACTTGGTTAATACCCTCAAGGTTTATTTCGACAGGGTCTTCTGCTGTGCTGATATTTCGCTCTGGCTGATTAAGAATATTCAGGCCAGTGTAAAGTGACACGGTTTTACCAGAACCCGTTGGGCCGGTTACCAAAATCATGCCCTGAGGCTGCTCTAGTGCGTCGAGGTAGAGCTTTTTCTGTTCCGGTTCATAACCTAGCACATCGATACCGAGCATGGCGCTGGATGAGTCTAGAATACGCATTACGATTTTCTCGCCCCACATGGTAGGCAGTGTACTCACACGAAAATCGATACTTTTGCGCTCGGAGATCTTTAATTTAATGCGGCCATCTTGCGGTTTGCGTTTTTCTGCTATGTCTAAGTGTGCCATCACTTTGATACGGGCGGCGAGGCGAGTCGCTAGTGTGTTTGGTGGACTTGCCATCTCATGCAGCAGGCCATCGATACGAAAACGCACGCGGTATTTTTTTTCGTAGGGCTCAAAGTGCAGATCCGACGCGCCTTTTTTTATCGCGTCCATTAAGATTTTATTGATATAAACGATGATTGGCGCATCGTCTTTATCTTCGTTGGTGTTTTGCTGTTTAGGCTCGTCATCAACTTCTAAGTCGGCAAATTCTTTAAATTCTTCTTCAGAGATCGAGAGACCGCCCGTTGCATCAAACAGCTGCTCAATCTTTGCTTCGAGCTTTTTGTAGTCGGCGACTAAGACTTCACACTGTAATCCAGTACTAAACTCAAAGTTCTCAAATGCGCCAAAATCAGTAGGGTCGGAGGCCGCTACATAGAGTTTTCTACCTTTTTGTACCAGCGGTAAAATATGGTGCTTACGGATCAGTTTTTCTTTGACTAGCGCCGGTGGAATTTCACTAACGTTAAAGTGATCAAGATTAAAAAAGGGCACTTTGAATAAGTCTAGGCATTCTTCAGCTAGCTCTTTGGAGCTCATTCCTGAACTTAGGCAAATCAACTCGGCGGTGGTGTTTGCTTCTGACTGGCGAGACTTTATTTGCTCAGCAGTAACTCGCCCTAAGGTAATAAATTTACGCAGTAGCGGGGAATGATGTTCCATAGTACCTCTTTGCCTTCACATTGAATGCATATTCAATATTTATCATTAAGTTGGAAAAATGCCAAGTTATCACTGTGAGTGTAGATTAAGTTTTACAGCCAAGTCTAGCCTAATTATTTAGTCTTACTTTCACTTTTGCTAGATTGATAAACTCATTGTGTAATCTATCTGTCTCTTGCAGGCTTTCAAGTAGCGGTCGGTCGTTGTCTAGTATGTAGTCCGCTTTTGCTTGTTTATCTGAGCGCGGTAACTGCGACTCGATAATACGGTTTACTTGCGCTGCATCTACCGCATCACGGCTGATTGTTCTCGCGATTTGCGTATCAACCGCGACATCAACAAGCAAAGTAGCATCGCAGTAGCGCTCTAAGCCATTTTCGAACAGCAGGGGCGCCGCTAAAACCACGTAATCGCTTTGCGCTGCGTTTAACTGCGTGAGTATTTCATTACGGATAAGTGGGTGAAGTAGCTCATTAAGCCACTGTTTTTTGTCGGCATCAGCAAAAATAATGGCTCTTAACTTGGCCCTGTCTAAGTTGCCGTCAGGCTGTAAAATGGCACTGCCAAACTCATCAGCAATTGCTTGTAGCCCTGTACTGCCTAGCGCGACTACTTCTCGTGCGACGATATCGGCGTCAACAATCTCTATCCCTTTTTGCTGCAAGTGGTTAGTGATGGCCGTTTTACCCGCACCAATACCGCCCGTCACCCCTAAAATCCAATTATTCATTTTTAGCATTGTCTTACTTTACATTATTAAGTTTACGTACCACAGCTGCAGCTGCTCGCCGTACATTAAGGTGATCCAGCCTGCGATGGCTAAGTAAGGGCCAAATGGGATTGGGGTGGCTTTATCTCTGCCTTGAACACTTAATTGGATGCTACCAATAATTGCCCCGACCAGGCTTGAAAGTAGCACTATGGTTAGAATTGCTTGCCAGCCCATCAATGCCCCAAAGATGGCTAGCAGTTTAAAGTCGCCATAGCCCATGCCTTCTTTACCTGTGAGTAATTTAAAGAGCCAATACACGCTCCATAAACTCAAATAACCAACCGCTGCACCGATAATGGCACTATTAGGTTCGATGCCAACACCAAAACAACTGGCAACCAGTACTAACCATAAGGTTGGTAGCGTTAACTGATCTGGCAGCAACATTTCGTCGATATCGATAACCGTAAGTGCGACTAACACCCAAGTAATCAAAATGTACAGAGTGGCTTCTAAAGTGGCACCAAAATGCCACGCAACCCATATGGAGAGTAGGGCGGTTGTTAGCTCTATCAAAGGATAGCGTACAGAGATTGACGCGTCGCAGTGGTTGCATTTGCCTTTTAATAATAGCCAGCTGATCAGTGGAATGTTTTGCCACGCTTTAATCGGCGTTTTGCAGCTGGGGCAATGAGAATTTGGTTTAATTAAATTAAATACGGGTGCTTCAGTGGTTTGTTTAGGTAGCTCATCGGCAAGCAACACGCGACATTCTGATTGCCAGCTCTGCTTCATCATTTTAGGTAAGCGAAGAATTACCACATTGAGGAAGCTGCCGATGCAAAGGCTAACGAGTCCTACGGTGAGTAACCAATACCATAACTGGGTTTGCATCAAGTTGATAATATCTTGCATAAGTTGGGCGCTTGCTTATATTTTTTGTTTAAATTACCGAGGCATGCTCGGTATAGGTTTTTGCAGTTTACCACACAGCACTATTGAGAGGCACAGCACTGTACCTCTAAATAGTGTAATTTTGTGAACAAAATTAAATAACTGAACCTAGTTGGAATATCGGTAAGTACATGGCAATAATAAGGCCACCGATCAGTACGCCGAGTACCACCATAATGAGTGGTTCTAATAGGCTAGATAGGCCATCCACCGCATCATCGACTTCTTGTTCGTAGATGTTAGCAACCTTTGCTAACATACCATCTAAAGAGCCTGATTCTTCACCAATAGACACCATTTGCACCACCATATCTGGGAAGACTTTGGTGTTATGCATTGCCCAGTGCATTTGGTTACCCGAGTTAACCTCTGCTTTTATTTCTTTAATTGCGTTTTTGTAGATAATATTGCCTGACGCACCTGCGGCAGAATCGAGCGCATCGCCAAGGGGAACACCCGCTGCAAAGGTAGTCGAAAGCGTACGAGCATAACGCGCTACGGCTGCCTTTTTAAGGATCTCGCCAATCACCGGGATACGTAACATCATACGGTCATTAAAATGCTTTACCGCAGGGCTGCGAATAAGCATTTCTTTATAGGTGTAACTAAAAAGGCCAATACCAAGTACAAATACCCACCAATATTCCTGCATAAATTCGGAAATCGCGATAACCATTAGCGTAAAAGCTGGGAGTTCGGCGCCAAAACCGTTAAATATATCCTGAAACTGAGGTACAACGAAAATAAGCAAAATACCAGTAACAATTAGGGCTACAGCAATAACAGCGACTGGATAAAATAATGCTTTTTTAATTTTGGACTTTAGTGCTTCTGATTTTTCTTTATATAGAGCTACTCGATCAAAAATAGTATCTAGTGCTCCCGATTGTTCGCCTGAGTGGACAAGATCGCAATAAAGTTCATCGAAATATCTTGGATGAGCACGCAGTGATCTAGCAAGAGGTTGTCCTGCTTTAACTTCATCGCAAATGTGGCCAATTAACTTTGATAGGCTTTTATTTTTTATTCCTTTTGAGAGCATTTCTAAGGTCTGTACCAAAGAAACACCAGCCATCAACATGGTGGCAATTTGTCTGGTGGTAGTCGCAATATCTGCGGCGGTTATTTTCTTTGCGCCACCAAAACCAAATAAGGGTTTGGGTTTTCGCTTTACTTTTGACGGAATAACGCCTTGCTTGCGAAGTTGAGCTTTCACCAAAGCGACACTCTGACCTGTCATTTCACCTTGAAGCTTTTTTCCTCGATTATTGACACCGGACCATATAAAAGTGTCTAAGTTATTAGCATTATTCTTATCTGATTTCATGGCTTAGCAGGTGCCTTCTGCGATGCAAGTACTAGATGAATTAAGAGACCAAATGATAGTGTTATTGCTTTCAGAGCCTTCAAGAATATAGTTATCGTTGTCTCCATTCGATGCGCTTGGGTTTGCTACCCCTGTTATTTTAATCGTTTTGTCAAAGCTCAATTGAACAGACTTAACATGTGTCGGAGTATTAATCGATTCAGGTGAAATGCCAAGTTTAATGAGGGTATTACAGTTTTCTAGTTGATAGCCACCCCTAGTGATAAAGCAAGTTTCTACGCCTTTTTTAATGGCTTCTACTGCAAGGATAACTTCCACGAATCTAGCTTTCTTAAACTTGTTATCATATTGTGGGATAGCGATACTCGCCAAGAGAGCAATAATTGCTATTGTGATCATAACTTCCAGCAACGAATAACCAAGGCTATTAGAATAGCCTTGGTATTTATTACTATTTGCTTTGTTAGCAAAGTCCATCAGCTATACAGTCGCCTGTTTGAGCCCATGTTAATGAACCATTTGAAACAGTTGGAGTTAAGATAAAGGTGCTATCGTCAACACTATTTTGGCCTGTTGCAGTAATTTGAGCTGGAGGATCATCAGCAATTACTACTGATAATACATGGGAGCCTGCAGCAGCACCATCAGCATCCAGGCCGATTTCGGCAGCAGTATCACAATTAGCTAAAACACCAGCGCCACGAGTTTGGAAGCAAATATCAACGAGCTGTTTTACCGATTCAGCCGCCAACACTACTTCTGTAAAACGAGCCTTCTTGGTGTAGTTTTGATAAGCAGGCAGAGCTACTGCTGCAAGGATACCGATGATCGCGATAACAATCATTAGTTCGATTAGGGTAAAACCACCCTGTTGTTTTTGAGTCATGATGTGTCTCCTAAATTTTAAGTGACTTAACCGTACAATGTTTAAGTTAAGCGTTTATTAAAACCTTTGCAATAATTACCAATCCATCGAATCAACAAACTGGTGTGCTCAAATTGACTTAACGGCGACCAAGAAGATGCAACAAGTTCATCATTCAAAAATCTTAAAAGCTAAACCCGTTAAGTTTGTGACCGTTCCCTAATCAACTAGAAGTGTAGCACCGATTTAGTTTCAGCGATCACAATTAACATTTACTTTAATAGTAAACGCTGAGCTCAGCAATTGAATTTTAATAATAAATTATTGATTCTCTTGCGGTAGCTCAAGCTTTCCTAATATCGGTTCAAAAAACGAACGGAATTAATCGTTACTGAACATTAAGATCTTGTTACACTCTAGTTCTTTTGTCGTATTTAACGGGTTTTAAGTAGGTTTGTCAACGAAATAGAAAACTTTCTCTATTACGTGGGATTACGGGAAAGTACAGAACACTCCGTTTATGGTAGCGATTTTGTTATTCAATAAGACTAGCTACAGAAAATTGAACTATTACTGGCAGTGTCGCATTGATAGCTTGAATGCCACATTAAGTAAGAAAGAAAAACAAAAGGGCTCAATCAAGGCCCTTTTTGCATGTATAAAAGAGAGGAGGTTGTTAAAGCTTTACATTATTCAAAGCGCATCGACAGGTCGATGCTTTGTAGATGCTTGGTCAGTGCGCCGCTTGAAATAAAATCAACACCAGCTTGTGCGTAAGTCGTCAAAATTTCAATGGTCATATTACCAGAGACTTCTAGCTTAGCTTTACCTTGCGTGATTTCAACCGCTTGTTGAATTTCACTTACGCTGAAGTTGTCCAGCATAATAATATCGCTGCCAGCATCTAAGGCTTGTTGTAATTCGCCTAGGTTTTCTACTTCAACTTCTACCGGCTTGTCTGGGTGGTTATTACGCGCAGTCGCAACGGCTTTGGCGATACTGCCACAGGCGGCAATGTGGTTTTCTTTAATAAGATACGCGTCGAAGAGGCCAATTCTATGATTTTTACCACCGCCACATTTAACGGCGTATTTTTGTAGTGCTCTTAATCCAGGGATGGTTTTACGTGTATCTAGCAGTTTAGTTTGCGTACCACTTAAAACCTCAACATATTTTGCTGTGGTGGTTGCCGTGCCCGATAGCGTTTGTACAAAATTAAGCGCCGTGCGCTCTGCGGTCAGAATCGCTCTGGCTGAGCCGCTTGCGGTAAACAAGCGAGTGTTGGCGGCAACAAAGTCGCCGTCGTTCACAAGTACGTTGACGCTAACACTTGGGTCGACCTGCTGAAAAACTTCTTCGATTAACGCCTTGCCAACGAATACACAATCTTCCCTTGTGATCACATAGGCATTTGCGTGCTGCGTCTCTGGGATAAGGGCTGCGGTAATATCACCTTCGTTTGGTGTTTGATAATTAAGGTCTTCGTCTAGCGCCTGCTTTACCATTTGGCTGATAAGGTTTTGGTCAATCATAGGTTGTCTTTTCATTTTTTCTGCAATGGCCGAATTTTACGCGCGTTTGCCTAGGAGTACAATTGATGGAGAAAAATTCACGATATTTGGCGGGGTGGCTTTTATTTCGCGGGGTAAACCCGCTGCTACGGTTAGGTGTTGTTTGCTGTGATTTGATGTTGAGCCCTTGTGTGTTTTGTAGCAGCGACTTTATGTCGCGATAGAATATTTGAAATACAAAGCCGTGTTTGTAGAGAATGAGTTGACTGCCAAAATGGAGGTCGCGGGGTAAACCCGCTGCTACGGTTATGTGTTGCTTGCTGCGACTTCCGTCGAAACCAATGTGTATTTTCGTAGCAGCGACTTTATGTCGCGACAGCGTGTTTGAAATACAAAGCTTTGTTTGTAGAGAATGAGTTGACTGCCAAAACGGAGGTCGCGGGGTAAACCCGCTGCTACGATTATGCATTGCTTGCTGTGACTTTATGTCGAAACCAATGTGTATTTTTGTAGCAGCGACTTTATGTCGCGACGGAGTATTTGAAATACAAAGTCTTGTTTGTAGGGGATGAGTTGGCGGTTAAAACGGAGGTCGCGGGGTAAACCCGCTGCTACGTGTACATATTGTTTGCTGTGACTTCCGTCGAAACCAATGTGTATTTTTGTAGCAGCGACTTTATGTCGCGATAGAATATTTGAAATACAAAGCTTTGTTTGTAGAGAGTGAGTTGACGGCTAAAACGAAGGTCGCGGGGTAAACACGCTGCTACGTGTATGTGTTGCTTGCAACTGTGATTTGATGTTGAACCCTTGTGTGTTTTGTAGCAGCGACTTTATGTCGCGACAGAGTATTTGAAATGCAAAGCCGTGTTTGTGAAGAATGAGTTGACGGGTAAAACGGAGGTCGCGGGGTAAACCCGCTGCTACGGTTATGTGTTGTTTGTTGTGATTTGATGTCGCGACACTATTGTTATACTAAACCCATCCCTACCTTTTGTCTTATTTTGTCTTTATAATCGAATGCAAACCAAGGCTTGGAACTAATACTTTGAATTGGCTACCTTTTGCTAAACACAAGCAATCCCCGCATTACGATGAAAGACCACAAGCGTGTGAGATAGATTTACTGGTGATCCACAATATCTCGCTGCCTGCAGGGTGCTTTGGCACGCCGTACGTGGAAGACTTATTTATGGGCACGCTGGACTGCGGCGCACATCCAACTTTTTCTGACTTAGAGGGAGTAAGGGTGTCGGCGCACTGCGTTATACGTCGTGACGGTAGCATCACCCAATACGTTCCCTTCATTGAACGGGCTTGGCATGCTGGAGTGTCGCAGTGGCAAGGTCGAACGCGTTGTAATGACTTTGCAATTGGTATTGAAATGGAGGGCACAGACACCACGCCATATACCGAAGCACAATATGCGAGTTTAGTAAAAACAACGCGTTGGCTGCAGCAGCACTATCCAAAGCTGACGAATGATCGTATTGTAGGGCACAATGATATTGCTCCTGGAAGAAAGACAGATCCGGGGGCTGCATTTGATTGGCAGCATTATTTTACCTTGTTAAATAACCAAGAGAGCTAGGCAAGCATGATCTTAATTTCTATCATCATCGCGCTTATTATTGAACGACTTGGCGCGCGGGCGAATTACTGGCAAGTCGATTATTACCTGCAAAGTTACTATGCGAAAACCAAATCTTGGACCCAGCCAAATGCCATGTTGGGCTCGCATTTCGGTGTGATGCTTTGGTTAGTTATTCCTGCATTGGTCGTTGCTTTTATTTACAGTCTAAGTGACTTTGTATTTTGGCAGTTTGCAATCAATATCTGTGTGCTCTTAGTCTGTTTTGGTTGTGCAAAATATCGCAAGCTTTATAAAGGCTATTTAAATGCGCTGACCAGAGGTGATAACGAAGCGGCTACGCTTTATGCGTTACAAATGGGGCAAGACAAATTAGAAGATGAGCCGGGCGGCGAGACGTTTGGTCAGACGCTTTCGTGGATCAACTTTCAACATTACTGCGGAGTTATTTTTTGGTTTGTGGCGTTGGGCGCACCGGGTGCTGTGCTATATGCGATGGTAAGGCAAATTGTGCATTGGCATCATGAGCAAGAAAACCCGCCGCTACAGCATGTGTTTGAGCAGTTTTGCCGGTTATTTTATTGGCTAAATTGGCTTCCGGCACGGATCGCAAGCTTTGGTTTTTTGATCATTGGTAACTTTAGTAAAGGTACATCAAGTTGGTTGAAGTATGTGCTAGATTTTAAAACCACAAATCGTCAAATCGTCACAAGCACTGCACTTGCGGCTGAGCAAATTGAACAGCAGTTTTTAGGTTGTACCTTTGAAGCAAGCTGTATGATGCGCCTCGTGAAGCGCAATATTTTGTTTTATCTCGTGATTATTGCTGTATTAACCTTATTTGGTTGGGTGGAGTAGCCCTAGCTGCAAATCACACCTACCTTTATAACAATGCTCCATATACCGTAAGCGTATAGGGAGCATTTGAAATCAGTGTTTAAAGTTGGTCTCTAACCAGCGTTTTTTCTGCTCTTCCATTTTGGTAACAAGCGGCGCATCAAAGCCCATATTTTGAATCACATAATCCGTAACGTCTATCAAATCACACACCCCAGTTACTGACCAAAGCGCTTCTTCTAGGTCTTTTGCTTTGTGGATTGCATAGTGGCTTACATAGCGCAGCTCATTCGCAAGATAATCCATATCTGGGCGGCCGGTTTTTGATACATAGAGCTGATAGACGAAGAGTAAGTCGTTGCGCAGTGCTTTTTTAGCATACAAGTACAAACTGTCAATAGACTCATCATGAGCGATAACTTGCGCACCAACCGCCTCATGTTGATTGGTTTGGTTTGAATTGAACTTAATAAACACCAAGTATTTAAGCGGTTTATCTTGTCGCGATTTCGCCTTTAGAATTTCTGTTAGCTTTTCTTCGACGAAGCGCTCGGGGAAAATCGCTTTGGCGTCCAAAGTGTTATCGTCATTATCACTAAACGAATGCAATAAGTGGTGAAGGGATGTCGGGTAAAGCCCCTGTCCAATTGCTCCCACCGCATTATGTGAGGTCTCTTTGTGTAAATAAAGTGGAAACTGACAAACGGATTTAGTCACCATGTTACGCAGTGCAAGTGATAGTCCCGGTACCTTTGGTGCTTCATCACAAGCAACTAGCTTGTCTTTATTACTCTCAATAAGGGCTTTAAAGAACCCCATGGCAGAATGGTCGAGTTGACCTATTTTCTGCACTTTCAAGTTAATGATAGTTTTAGTTTTATTGACCATCATCACTTCATAACGCAAATTCGTTAAATTATGCTGCTTCGTCAATTTTTGTAAATCAACTAAGTCCAAGTGTATCGAGTCACCTTTATTAAGCGGCATTTCTTGGCCGCACTCTATTTGTAAACCCATGACAGAAAAATCACGGGTAACGCAGTTGAAAGTGCCTTGACCGTCAATATGAACGACGACATTGGTTTTATAAAGATAGCGCCTGTGTGCACGCAAGTTAACGTATTCTAACGCAACCACCTCAAGTGGAGGGGGGGTGGCTGATTTGCCGTGACCGAACTTCTTTAATTGATTAACTAAGCTTTGTTCATAACTCAGACGTTGGAATCGCTCAGTGATTGACGGGTTACCGATATCTGTCAGTAACATGAGATATTTTACGTCTTGGATAAAGCCTTGCACCCTTGGCGTGGGGCGTTTATTTAGCTTTTCGACATTTTTACCTGCACTTGCAGGAAGCGAAAGTGGGATAAAGGCGTCTTCATGGTGACTTGGCATCAACTGAACTTTAAACGTGCGCCAGCTGTCTTTTTGGCTGCCAAAGGCAAAAAACAGATCGTTTAGCTGCTGCATTTCTTCCAGCTCAAAGTCAAAGGCTGAGTAAAAGTACATTTTACCTTGACTAGAGTGAGTAAACACATGGCATACCGCTTCTTTTACCGCGCCACAAAGCGTTAGCAGTCGCTGCATTCGTTTTTGGTTGAAGACGGAATATAGGCTTGATTGCTTTCTTTCGTCTTCAAAGTAGTAATTGATGTAAGCGTTATTTTCGTTGGTAAGCACCATGCTTGGATAAAGTTGTTTTTGTTTCTCACTGATGAAAACAAACAAAGAGCAGACCCGTGGTAGATAGTATTGCTCATAGCCCTTACAAACAACGGCGTCCAGAGTGTTGTCGAGATTTATTTTATAACGGCGCTTATTACCGTGAATAAAGCTATTTAAAAAGTCATCAAACCCTTGGTTTTTCTCGATAAATGTACGCTTTAAGCGAACTTGATTGTATTCAATCGTACCCGGTTCTACGGCGACGACTTCATACTGAATACCTTCTTTCAAGCCAAGTTCAAAGTCTTGCTCGAGACCCACCAAGCGGATCGAAATGATTTGTCCGGGATCTACTTGCTGATTGGTCGGTAATTTTATTTTAGCGCCGCTGAGGGAAATATCGGAGGTAGTAGCGGAAACCTTAGGACGATTTTTTGCCAGTTCCACTGTGATCTTAATGGAGTAATTCATGCGCTCTTCAGAGCGACTTTCGTATGACGCGAAACGAACGAGTTTAGTGTAGTTATGATTGACCGCGTCCTTTTCTACCTCTTCTTCGCGTGCTTGGGCCTGCTTTTGCATGACCTTATAATTATTGTCGGTACTCATTACGGATTCGTAAACTGCAAGGGTATAACCCCCGTGTTTAGCGACTTCTCGCTCGAATACTTCGATTGCTAAGTCATCCATAAAGTGCTGTTTGCCTTCATATTCATAAGGCTTAACTTGACCTGCGACTTGTCCTCTGAGGTCAATAAATCGTGCCACGGGCTGAGATAGCCGCGACATTTCCATTTTTAATAGAAATTGGTCCGGCTTGGACAGGTCCGCAGTACGTTGCTTAAATATGCGATCAAAAGCCGGATCGCCAAGATCCAGTTTTAAATCCTCAATTAAGCTTTGATATTTTTGTAATCTATCTTCAGGCATAAACAGTTTTACACGCGCTCATTTTATGTGACCAGTTGGGTCACCGCCAATATTATGTCAACATTGGCGCTTTATTAGTTTATTCTTAACCTATTATTGTGTTTAAGCAAGATATATACCTGTAATTTATGGCAAAAAAGAAAACAGCATTTGTATGTAGCGATTGTGGTGCCGAATTCGCGCGTTGGCAAGGCCAATGCTCGGAGTGTAAGGCATGGAATACCGTAACGGAGTTTCGCGTTCCGTCAGCAAAATCGGTCCCTCAAGGCGGTTCAACGTCAGGCTATGCCGGCCTTGTTGAAGCTAAAGTACAAACCTTAGATGAAGTTAACCTAGAGCAGTTACCGCGATTTTCAACTGGCTTTAAAGAGTTTGACCGTGTCCTTGGTGGTGGAGTTGTACCGGGAAGTGCAATATTAATCGGTGGTAGCCCCGGCGCTGGTAAGAGTACGGTGCTGCTGCAAACCATGTGTCGCCTTGCCGAAACCATGAACACTTTGTATGTCACCGGTGAAGAGTCGCTGCAACAAGTTGCCATGCGTGCGACACGATTGGGGCTGCCTACAAATAAGTTAAAAACACTCGCAGAAACCAATGTTGAGACGATTTGCCAGCTCGCACTTCGTGAAAAACCAAGCATTATGGTCATCGATTCGATTCAAGTAATGCATATGAGTGATATTCAATCTGCACCGGGGTCGGTTTCTCAAGTACGTGAAAGCGCGGCCTATTTGACGCGTTTTGCCAAAACCAATCAGGTCGCCATTATCATGGTGGGACACGTAACTAAAGACGGCACACTTGCCGGCCCTAAGGTGCTGGAGCATTGTATTGACTGCTCTATTTTACTGGAAGGCAGTGCCGACAGCCGCTTTAGAACATTGCGTGGCAATAAAAACCGTTTTGGTGCTGTAAACGAGTTGGGTGTGTTTGCGATGACAAGCCAAGGTCTAAAGGAAGTAAACAATCCTTCGGCCATTTTCTTAAATCGTGGTGAAGCGCAAACACCAGGCTCATTAGTTATGGTTATTTGGGAAGGCACGCGGCCACTCCTTGTGGAAGTTCAAGCGCTAGTCGACTATTCACAGCTCGCCAACCCGCGTCGCGTCACTGTTGGTTTGGAACAAAATCGCCTAGCCATGCTACTTGCGGTACTGCATCGTCACGGTGGTTTGCAGGTGTCGGATCAAGATGTGTTTGTAAACGTCGTAGGCGGTGTCAAAGTGACCGAAACCAGTGCTGATTTAGCCTTGATAGCCGCACTGGTTTCAAGCTTTAAAAACCAAACCTTAGACAGGCAGCTGGTGGTATTTGGTGAGGTGGGGTTAGGAGGTGAGATCCGCCCGGTGCCAAGTGGGCAAGAGCGATTGCGTGAAGCATCTAAGCATGGATTTACAAGAGCAATTGTACCAAAAGCAAATAAACCAAAAGAAAATATTGAAGGGATGGAAATTGTTGCCGTCTCTAGCCTCAGCGAAGCGCTTGAGGCACTTTTTTAAATAATGGAGTGAAATATGAATAAGTCCACATTAGCAGTTGCCGTTGTGGTACTAGCGGGCGCAGGGTATGTTGGCGCCAACTATTATGTAAATGAGCAAGTGAAGCAAGAAATCACCAAGCAAATAGAAAACTTCGAACAAGACAGTGGCCTTACGGTGAGTTTTGCAAACAGCTCTGTTGATTTGTTTACCCGGGGTGTAGAAATTACCGACCTAACAATTTCACAAGCCGATGAAAATATTCCCATATTTACTATTGAGAAGTTAAATGTTGTGGGTTACGAGCAAGACAAAATCAGCCCCTATACCGAGCTTGACCTAGTCGGTTTAAAATTAGCAAAAGAAGCTGAAGAGTTTACCCAAGGGATGTCGCCGGAGCTGGTGAATGCAACGTACCATTTGAATACAAGTCTCGCTTATGATGAAGCATCTGGCGCCAGCGAGTTTACATTCGCATCTTCTGCAGAAGGCATTGCAAAGAGCTCTTTTAATGCTGCGCTTGGAAACAGTAAGGCCCTTATGGATGCTTCATTAGCGGCATCAAAAATTCAAAGTGATACACCAAACCTTGAACAAGAGCTTCAAGTGCAGTCGCAAATGATGGCGGCAATGCAATCGCTCGAATTAAAATCGCTGGCTGTTAATATTGACAATGCAGGTAGCTTACCTCAGTTACTTGAGTCTGAAATTGCTCAGCAGGGTATGAGCAAGGCTGACTTTCAGGCGATTGTTGCCCAGCAACTACAAATGATGATGCTACCTGCTGAAATTCAAACGGCTGTGAATGACTTTGCCAATGGAATGGAGTCACTTTCTATATCTGTTTCGATACCACAAAGTCAAAGTATGATGGCTCTGGGGCAGCAATTATCTATGGCTATGGCGCAAAATCCAGAAACACTGTCGGAACTTATCGAGATCAACGCGAGCGGTAAGTAAAGCTAATCCAGCATGGTTAAAGGGATTTTGGGCTTGCTCCTAAATCCCTTCATCTCTCATAAGCCCACTCATTCGCAATATTAGTTTTACCAAATTGGTGAAATCTAAAGCAGCCTTGAGGTTGATCATACAATTCGTTGGAGTTGCAAAGGCTGCGGTGGTAGCATTGGAGTATCAATTGCTTGGGAATGTATTTATGAGCGAATTCAAAGACTACCAGCAAGCTCAATTGCTATTAGAAAAACACGAATTATTTATTGCCCCCGCCGAAGTTCACGGCACCATTTCTGGGCTATTGGCCTGTGGTCTGAATATCGAAGATTCGGAGTATTTAGGGCTATTGAGCGACGTATTCAACGACGGTCAAAAATTTTCAGCGCCAATTAGAGAATTTTGCATCGATTTATATAAGCAAGTTGCTGAGCACTTCAACGACGGCGAGTTCCAGTTTGAACTATATTTACCGCCAGAAGATGAGTCGTTACATGACCAAGCTAATGCACTGATTGCTTGGGTATCAGGCTTTTTACTGGGCTTTGGTTTAAAGCAAAAAGATTACGGTAAGTTATCTGCTGATGTTAAAGAAGTGATTAACGATTTTAGCGAAATAACTAAGCTTGATACTGGTTTTGAAGACAGCAACGACGATAAAGAAGCACTGCTCGAAGTGGTAGAATATGTGCGTGTTTCTACACTACTATGCTTTGCCGAGATGGGTAAAGAACCCCAGTCCGTTAGCACATCAAAGACGATACATTAATTATGATAAAAAACAGCGAGTTTGTAGCACGCCGTGCGCGTCTTATTGCGGCATTAGATAACAACGCCGTAGCGATTATTCCTGCGGCCGTAGAGTTAACCCGTAGCCGCGACACTGAATTTCCATTTCGCCAAGATAGCGACTTTTTTTACCTGACTGGATTTAAAGAGCCGGATGCGGTTTTGGTGCTTACGAAAGACAGAGACGGCAAAGCGCAGTCTACGCTGTTTTGTCGTAATAAAGATAAGGTTGCTGAGATTTGGCATGGTCGCCGTATGGGCTATGAGCAAGCTAAATCGCAACTTGAACTTGACCAAACCTTTGCGCTGAGTGACTTAGACGACGAGCTATTAAATCTTGTGAATGGTCGCAAGGTATTATTCTACGGACAAGGCACATATAGCGCCTTTGATGATAAGGTTTGGCAGCTACTAAGCACATTGCGTGGTGCACCGAAAAAGGGCTATCGCGCACCTGAGATCATCAAAGATATTCGTCCACTCGTCCATGAAATGCGCTTATTTAAGTCGGATGCTGAAATCGCCATCATGCGCGAAGCGGGCAGGATCAGTGCTGAGGCGCACAAACGCGCCATGCAGTTTGCCAAGCCGGGCGCAACGGAATACCAGCTTGAAGCCGAAATTCATCATCATTACGCAATGAATGGGGCGCGTCACCCAGCCTATGGCACCATTGTTGGCAGCGGCATCAATGCGACGATTTTACACTACACCGACAACTGTGATGCGCTACAAGATGGCGACTTAGTACTGATTGATTCGGGTTGTGAGCTTGAAGGCTATGCGGCTGATATAACTCGTACTTTCCCAGTAAACGGCCAGTTTACTGATGCGCAGCGCAAGATTTATGAGTTGGTATTGGCCGCGCAAAATGCCGCCTTTGGTGAAGTAAAACCGGGTGGTACATTAGTCAAAGCCAATCAAGTGGCGATGACTGTATTGACTCAAGGACTAGTAGATTTAGGCATTCTTGCGGGCGATGTTAATGAACTCGTAGAAGCGCAGGCATGCAAAGCATTCTACATGCATGGTTTAGGTCATTGGCTAGGTCTTGATGTTCACGATGTCGGTGAATACAAGTTAGATGAAGCGGATCGTCCATTCGAACCTGGCATGGTACTTACCATTGAGCCGGGTCTGTATTTTGACGAAGATGCGCAAGTTCCTGATGAGTATAAAGGAATTGGCATTCGTATCGAAGATGATTTGTTGGTCACTGAGTCAGGCTATGAAAACTTAACCGTACTGGTGCCAAAAACCATCGCAGAAATAGAAGCATTAATGAATAACTAGTGGACACTTTGCGTGCAACAGTTTGATGTCGTCGTGGTTGGTGGGGGTATGGCAGGAGCCAGCGCCGCCATCGCCATAAAAAAAGTCTCTCCGCAGGCAAAGATTGCGGTTATTGAAGCCTTTGCGCCCAAAGGTAAGCAGCATCCAAGTTTTGACGACCGTAGTATTGCGCTTGCTGCGCAATCGGTCGCATTTTTGGGCGAGCTAAATCTATTTAATCCCGAGTGGCAGTACGTTGAGCCAATCACACAAGTGAATGTTTCAGACAGAGGTCACTTCGGTAAAGCGTGGATAAACTCTGAAGACTACAACCAAAAAGCGTTGGGCTATGTGGTTGAAGTCAATCCCTACGGCAGATTTTTACACGAGCAGCTGAGCAATCTTGATATTGCACTGTTTTGCCCAAACCAAGTGGCGCATATACATCAACAACCAGAACAGGTTGAACTGACCCTCGATAATGGTGAGCAATTACAAAGCCGATTATTGGTTGTTGCGGATGGCGCGCAATCTCCCACGCGGGCTAAGCTCAATATCGGCTTTGATAGCATAGGCTACGAGCAAGGCGCATTGATTGCCAATGTGCAAATCGACACGGCTCATGGTGGTCAGGCGTTCGAGCGTTTTACCGAACATGGCCCGATGGCGCTGCTGCCAATGAGTGATAATCGTTATTCGCTGGTGTGGTGTATGCCAAATGAACACCTTAGCGAGTTTGAAGCGATGACAGCACACGAGTTTTTAGCTGCATTGCAGCAAGCCTTTGGTTATCGCGCCGGGCGCTTTGTGCAAGTGGGTATGAGAGCAAGCTATCCGCTAGTGCTTGGGCGAGTAGAGCAACTCACTCATCATCGCGTGGTGGTGATTGGCAATGCGGCGCATGCCATTCATCCCATTGCAGGACAGGGCTTTAATTTAGGTCTACGAGATATTCAAGCCCTAGCCTCACAATGTCAGGCGAACGTGCTTGATGAGTGGGGAAGTTTTCAATTTACGCGTGCTTATCAACTGGCGCGAGCGCAAGATATTAATACGGTGATGACATTAACCGATGCGCTCGTTCGACTATTTTCAAACTCATCAAGAACCTTAGCCTTAGGCCGTAGTTTAGGTCTACTCACCATGGCGCTGTCCAAAACAGCAAGGGCGCCGCTGGCCAAGCAATTGATGGGATATAAAGGATAAAGGAGTTGGCATGCAACAAGTTCAAGTTTGTATTGTTGGTGGTGGATGTGTTGGTTTAACGCTGGCGCTAGGGCTTGCGCAGCAAAATATCTCGGTATTAGTGCTAGACAGTGGTGAAAAGCCAACACCATTGGCACAAGAATACAGCGCACGCGTGAGTGCGATAAGCGCTGCAAGTCAGGCTTTATTTGAGCGCTTGGGCGTGTGGCCTGATATTAAAGCGCAGCGCGCCGCAGCATATACTCGTATGGATGTACGCGATAAAGACAGCTTTGGTAAAATCGCCTTTGATAATGTCTCGTTAGACTTACCTGAGCTTGGTCACATCATTGAAAACGACGCCATTCGCTATGCGTTGTTAACAGCACTCGAAGCACAGCAATCGGCCAAACTGATGTGGAACACAAAATACCAAAGCTTGCATCAAACAGACACAGATGTGTTGCTAACCTTAGCTACTGGTGAACCTGTGATGGCGAAACTAGTGGTGGCAGCTGATGGCGCACGTTCGGCTATTCGCCAGCAGTTTAATATGCCAATCACGTATTGGGATTATGATCACCATGCGCTGGTTGCAACGATAAAAACCGCAGCGCCACATGATGCAACAGCAAGACAAGTGTTCCTTCCTGATGGGCCGCTGGCCTTTTTGCCGCTTGATGATCCACATACTCATTCAATTGTATGGTCTACCGCACCGGATAAAGCAAAGCAGCTACAAGCCATGCCGGTCGAGGCGTTTAATAAAGCGTTGAGTGCTGCAATTGATATGCAGTGCGGTGTGTGTGAATTGATTAGCGAAAGACATGTTTTTCCATTGACCATGCGTTATGCAAAACAATGGGTGCAAGGGCGGATCGTTTTAATGGGCGACGCGGCACATACCATTCACCCGCTTGCAGGTCTTGGCATGAATTTAGGGCTAAAAGACGCTGCCTATTTGATCACCTTGTTATCAGCACCGCAAGAGCAATTTGCCAGCACACGGATACTGCGCCAATATGAGCGCAGCAGAAAAGCAGATGCTCAAAAGCATATTGCCATGATGCAAGGACTTAAAGAGCTGTTTGAAGGCAATCACCCGTTGAAAAAGCTAGTGCGCGGTGTGGGCCTAAGCTTGGTCGACAACCTCGGGCCAATCAAACATCTGTTCGCTAAAGAAGCGATAGGCGGCAAATAAAAACCTCGCCGCGTAAAGCGGATCCCACAGAGGTTTTATATTGCTGGTAGGAGCGATTTTACATCGCGATCTTTTCAACAATCTTGTCGCGTAAAGCGTCTCCCACAGAGGTTTTATGCTGCTGGTGGGAGCGATTTTACATCGCGATCATTTCAACAATCTCGCCGCGTAAAGCGGCTCCCACAGAGATTTTGTGTTGCTGGTAGGAGCGGGTTCACCCCGCGATCTTTTCCTAAAACAGGTATCACCAACTTTATAAATCCCCAATCCCATTGCTTAAATAAATACAATTCCAATAAGGATAATCACCAATCTGTTTTACCAACCCTGCCCGAAGCGGGTTTGCAACTATGTATCTTGCTTGGTTTCTTAACATAGTGTTATGCAAAATACAGGTGTCATAAAAATCCTTTTGCCATAGCTGCCGAATGTTCATTGTTCTTAGCTTAGTTGCCGTTCTTCCTTTTAAAGACCGAATGGCATCAGACAAAGAACACACATCCATTAGTTGAAACAGGAGATGTAAATGATCTGGCATCAGTGTGTAGGCAATTAATTTGATAAAGTTATCCTGCTCAAGGTGATAAATTTCGCGAATAACAACTTGATTGACTGCGAGGTTATTAAAAACAGCTATTTTGTTTTTACAGCAAATGGTGATTGCATAGTATTGACCAGCCGATGAAACTCGGCCTTTCCTTAAACGGCAGCTATGTGGCATGACTCCCTCCTTGAGTTCATTAATAAGTGCTCACGTAAGTATAGGACAAGATCGCCGCGTAAAGCGGCTCCCACAGAGATTTTATATTGCTGGTAGGAGCGGGTTCACCCGCGATCATTTCAACAATCTCGCCGCGTAAAGCGGCTCCCACAGAGATTTTATATTGCTGGTAGGAGCGGGTTCACCCCGCGATCATTGCCAACAATCTCGCCGCATAAAGCGGCTCCCACAGAGGTTTTGTGTTGTTGGTAGGAGCGGGCTTACCCCGCGATCTTTTAACCTAACCTCAATGCGATAAACTCAGCGAGTTTATCTACGGCGTGGGCGGATTCTTGGGTGTTTTTGACAAGGCTGATACCGATTTGACCGAGTTCGGGTAATAT
>NZ_JAKRFW010000048.1:0-37488 GCF_022347905.1 Pseudoalteromonas sp. Of11M-6
TATATTTTTGTGAATCTATTCTTCGTCGGAGACCGACGACCTTCGATTCTTTTCAGGTTTAGCGAGCTCGACGAATGATTTATCATTCTGCTCCATCCCGCACCTGTAAACTCTTAAAAAGGACTTCCCTTTCAAGAGGCCGCTATAATAATGGATTAAAATTTTATTGCAAGGGATTTAATGCTTAAAACAATTCAAGTGCGCAAAAATCCCACAACCTTCAACTTAAACCGTTATTTATTCTATCGCTCGATTATGTGGACTGATCAACTTTTGCCATTGCCAATCGGGATGCCCCATAACAATAAAGTCTGGGTTTTCGGTAGTTTCTCGTCGATTGTAGGTCAGCGGGTTAAACTCAGCATCGGTAATACAACCTCCGGCTTCTTCGACGATGATTTGTGACGCGCCAGTATCCCACTCTCCCGTTGGCCCTACTCGTAAAAAACAATCCGCCTTACCTTCTGCGATAATGCAGGCTTTTAATGAACATGACCCAAGTGCCACAGTGTCGAACTGACTATTTAAGTACTGACTAACCGCTTCAAGCTTTTGTCTGCGACTTACTGCCAATGTCAGCGTTTCTCGTGGCGAGACGAAAATACGTTTACTTTCGCCTGAGTCACTACGTTTAAACGCACCTTCATCTTTGCTCGCGTAATATGTTAGCCCTTGAGATGGCCAGTAAATGACGCCTAACACAGGATGATTATTTTCGATTAACGCAATATTGACGGCAAAGTCACCGCTTTCAAGAATAAATTCCCCAGTGCCATCCATAGGATCGAGTAACCAGTAGCGCTGCCAATCTTGTCGCTCACTCAATGGTGGAATTGGTGTTTCTTCAGACATTACCGGAATGTCAGGTGCTATTTCAGCAAGACCCGCCATTAAGATCTCATTAGATGCCAAATCTGCGGCAGTGACAGGAGTGTGGTCAGACTTTTCTTTTTTACCAATATCATCGGCTTGATAAATTGCCATAATGGCTTCACCGGCACGTTGTGCCAGTGCGATGCAAGGCTCTAAATAGGACTGCAATTTACGCCTCCAGATTCAAATGTGCTTTTAATAACAGTAGTGCCGCGACACTTCTTGCTTCGGTAAAGTCCTCTTGATGTAACAGATCATATAATTTATCTAGCGGCCACTTCACTACTACCAGTGGCTCTGGTTCATCACCTTCAAGCTGTTCTGAGTAAAGTTCACTAGCGACCAAAATATGCATTTTAGCATTAAAGTAACTCGGTGCCAGTGACACTACTTTGAGTTCAGAGAAAGCATTTGCACCAAAACCCACTTCTTCTTTTAGCTCTCGGTTACCCGCTTCCACCGGGGTTTCGCCAGGGTCAATTAGCCCTTTGGGAAAGCCGAGTTGATAGTCATGTGTTCCTGCACAGTATTCTCTCACTAATAATAGCTCATTATCAGCAGTTATGGGCACGATCATTACTGCGCCACGGCCACCGCCACGAACTCTTTCGTATTCTCGTTGCTCGCCATTCGAAAAAGATAACGAAAGTGCTTCTACCGTGAACAATTTGCTTTTAGCCACGACGTCGCAAGCTAAAATTTCTGGTGGTGTGGGATGCTTTTTATGTGACATAGATCATTATTTGCTATCATGGCGAATAACCTAATCATAAAGCCTTTGAAGTTAAATGCCTATGCTAAATTGGTCAAATATCGATACCGTTTTGTTAGATATGGATGGCACATTACTCGACCTCCATTTTGATAATCACTTTTTTCTCGACGTTGTGCCTAAGGCACACGCAAAACGTCAAGGCTTAACCCTTGAGGCTGCAAGGGCCGACATCCTCGCGCGTTATGACGCAGTAATGGGCCAGATAGAATGGTATTGCCTAGACTATTGGCAGGAGCAACTACAGCTGCCCATTATGGAGCTTAAACGTGAAGTACAACACTTGATCTCAATTCGTGAGGATGTACCAGCGTTTTTAGAGGCCTTAAGAGAGAGTGGAAAACAGCTTATCTTGTTGACCAACGCTCACCCAAACAGTCTAAGTTTGAAAATTGAGCGTACCCAATTCGATAAGTATCTCGACAAATTGGTTTCAACCCATGAATATGGCGTAAGTAAAGAAAGTCAGATGTTGTGGCAACAGGTAGAGCGTGATTTGGGCTTTGATAAGTCCCGCACTTTATTTGTGGACGATAGCATTAGCGTGTTAAATGCTGCGAAAGAATTTGGTATTGGCCATTTGCTTGCCGTTGCTAACCCTGACAGTCGGCAACCAGAGCGAGAGATCACTGAATACCTCTCAGTCTCCGATTACCATACCTTGCTACCTATTATAGATTAAGCTGGGTAGCGAGCTTTTAAGCCGTCGTACACGTGTGTTTTAAAGTCTGGGTGTGCTGTATCTAGACTTTTCACCACTTCGACTAAGTGCTCGTTATCTTCTTGGCCATTCCATACCTTGATGTAAGAACCATCTTTATAGCCATGATCTTGGCGGAAGAAGTTAAGCGTGTTTTTACCGACATATCCACGGTATAGGTCATCAATAGACATTCCGATTTGCTGCATACATCCCGCAAACGCATGGGCATCAAACTCGCGTTTGGTTACAGCCGCACTTGCAAGTAATTCAAGGGTTTCCTTGAAGTCTTCTGCGGTAGTTGGCTTTGCCAATTCAGCCTCTAACTGAGTCGCTAGTTGCTCAAATGACGTTTCGCCATCGATACGTAAAGACAAGCCAAAATGAAAAATATCCACTAGCTCTAAAATCACTTGCTCAGTATCTGGCGTTTGCTTTTTCCACCATTTCCAACCGTAATGATCTAGCATTTCTGCACACTCAACCCAAATTGCGCGGTACCATTCAAACCCTTGTTCAAACCATTGTTGGTGTACTTTGGTGTTCATGGCATGTTGCATTTCTAGCATAACCACAAGCTTAGTGATGTTTGCAGACATTGTGCTCTCTCTTCATGGAAATCAATTACGAGCGATATCATACCGAAGTGAAAGATTTTCGCCAGCGCTTAGGTCTTCTGAGTCGATATCAACTTGAAACCCTAGGAACTTTTTATGCGTCATTTTATTTTATCGCTCGCTTTGGCTTGTTCAGCCTTTGTCAGCGCAGCTGAAATCACTAATATCGCCGCAGCACCTGAGCAAGTGAGCCCACTCCTTCCAGGCATTGATGCCCCTGCATTACAACTCAAAGATAAGTCAGGTAAAACTGTCGACCTCGCGACACGCTATAAAGAAAATATCACCGTACTGGTGGTTTATCGTGGTGGCTGGTGTCCATACTGTTCAAGACAGCTCGCGGGGATCCAAGAAATTGAACCACAGCTTGTTAAAATGGGGGCACAAATTATTGCTATCGCACCAGACTCACCTGAGGCGCTGGCAAAAAGTACAATTGAATCCCCTCACTACCAACTGTTGTCTGATAGCGAAATGCGTATGAGCCAAGCGTTAGGTCTCGCTTATTTTCTAGATGATAAAACAGCCCTTGCTTATCGCAACAAGTTGGGCGTAAATTTTGTTGATTTTGAGGGGAACGATAAAGTTGCCTTGCCGGTGCCGGCGGTATTTGTAGTCGATAAGAAGGGCTTGATCCAATTTCAATACGCAAACCCAAATTACAAAGTGAGATTGGATGAAAGCGTGCTACTAGCTGCGGTCAAAGCAGCTAGTCAACTATAGGAAAAGCACATAAAAAATGGAGTCCGAAGACTCCGTTTTTTAGCGGTTTTCTAACCGGTTATAGTCAAATAAACCATATTCAACGCCACGTGTTTGCTTGGCAATATCGTGGATTAAATCACTGTAACGCCAAAACTCTGGGTGAGTCCTGCGGATCCCATATTGCGCTCGTAGCGCTCGGTAATCAGACTCACTATTCATTTGGCTAAATGATGAGACGAAGTCCTCTTGTGCTACCTCGCTTTCTAAATACCAAATTGCCTCTGGGTAATCTCCGATAAAGCCTGGCACAATCGTCGCCGTGTCTTCTGTATACGCTCTTTGCCCTTCTTCATTTAACAAACTGGAGATGTTGTAGTGGGCATTATGGTGTAATAGCGAGAACGCTTGATGTGAACCGTCACTTTGCTTAGTAATAATAAACGAGACCTGAGGAAGCAAATTAATCGCTCTAACGGACATGCTATTCAATGCCTGCAGTGGTTTGCCGACGGCTTGATAGTCATAATCCCTATTTAGAACGGGCTTAAGCACAGCATGTAGTTTGTCATACAACTCTTGCTTTGGATCGTCCGTTTCGTATTTTATCCCCGTTGGCGCACCGATTAGTGATTTGCGATTGATAAACTCACTTAAGCTCAAGTGTGACTTACGATACCAATAGCGTTTAATTTCCTGTCGATGACTAAGTGGCAGTAAATTTAAAAAGTTTTGCTCACCTTCAAGCCTCAAAAAGTCCATATATAAGCGTGTGATCAACTGATGACCAATGTTGCCATACACGTCAAAACCTGCCACCAGCAAGTAGTGAATGCGCTCGAACAAGGCATAGTCTAATACCCAAGCTGTTTTGGGAGGCTGGCCGATAAAACCTTTAACCACCGTTGCGCTATCAAAATGACGGAAGATAGTTAATGCTGCATTCGGGTTTTCCCCCTCTCCACGCCAAATCAAGTCCATATTGAGACGCTGCCCATCGGCAAACATCTTATCTGCAAGCTCTGTTTTGGCACGTAAGTAATCCTGCTGCTTAGTGGCGTATTTCGCCCAACTGGAAAGCGGTAACGCATTACTTTGCTCAGCCGCAGGTAGCACCAAATCTTCATCATGTTTAAGCAGCAGCTGGTTCACCGCTTCATTGCTATTTTTTTCAGGATCAACAAACGCCACCCAGAAATGGTCGTTAATGACGTTAAGCGCTATTTGGCCTCGGCATACAGGGCCTTTGATAAAGCCTTTTACAATTAACTCGGCCTCATCCAGCATAAATTGATAACGAGAATTAACCGGAATATCTTTGAATACCTTAAATGGGTTTGCTGCAAGCTCTGGCTCATAACCAGGCAGTTCATCCACGTGATAATCCGCTGCATAAAATTGCTGATGTAACCGAGATAGCTTAGCGTCGTTCAATGCCAGTGGCATGTGAGTTTTTGACAAAATAGTACTGCGCACTTGCATCAATCGATAATACACCCTATCGATCTTAGGATCGTCAAACGGACGCACCGAACTCACCAACGCAATAGGCTGGCCTGGCGGCGTGCTTGAGCGTACCAATTGGAAAAACGCAGGGTCATCCAAGTGAGGGAAGTGGATATGGGCTAAATACCAATGCTCAAAAATATAACGCGCGGCAAGGCGGTGCTTATTAGAGTCCTGATTAAAAAATTGTTCCCACTTTTTCACTTCTTTTTGTGCTGCAACACTTGGCTTTGCAATCTGGCTCATTTTACTGCCACTTTGCAGCCAGGCTTCCAAGGTTTTGAATTCATCATGCGTGAGCGCTGGTAAGCCGTAGGGCATACCCGCATGAGGCTGCCGTTTCGCAAGGCTAGAAAACTCATCCATGGTTGGGCAAGACTGCGTTCTATCTAAAGAGAAATCAAACTCTTTACCCAAGATGCCTTGCTCAGGAAAACGATGAGACATTTTTAACAGCAAGCTATTATAAAGCACACTTCCAGCTAGGTTGCTGTATTCAGATTGATTGCGCTCATTCAGCACTGGGGTAAAACCACGCTCACGCCACTGTGTCGTGGTTTGGGCATCGAATAACAGCCGGGTTGGTGTTTGTGCTAACAACCGCGTGCCGTCATACACTAATTCCTTTGACAATCCCCTATCGATTCCTTCTGGAGATGACAGTTTAAGCTGACAAGGTGCGTCATAACAACCATGGCAAACCACACAACGCGACTCCAAAATGGGTTTCACGCTTTGTAAGTAACGTGCACCGCCTTGGTGATATTGTTCGATTCGTGCTTGGGGTTGTTCCGGTCCAAACATATCATCATATTTAGACACGCCCAAAGCCACACAGCCAGAAAGCACGGCGACAATCACCGCACAAAACAGTGCACGTTTAGACATTTACTCGCCCTCTTCGTCATCCAGCCCAAGATCAAAAGTCGGCATCATTTCTACGGGAGGTGAGACAAACAATGCATCGCTACTGGTGCTCAGCACAGCACTAAGAATAGGCCCGCGATTAATGAGCAATTGCAACTGATGTTCCGCACCTATCAACTCAGTTACTGTCGTACTAATGTTGTTGAGCGCATAATCATCAATATGCAAGCTAATATTCTCATCTTCTTTTGGGTTTTGGCACAAATGAGCAAGGAGGTTCTCACTCAACATCACTGATACTTCAGCATCTGGAGAGTCGATATCGCGATTCTCGATGTTGTCGTCTAACAAAAAAAGCGGCAGTGATAATGGGGTATCTTGTTGTAATTCCATCAAAGGTTACCATCTGAGTATTTGCTTTATATTAGCACAGTTAGATGGCTGATGGCTGAAAAGGGGGCGACGATGCGCCCAGCTTGATTACCAAGGAAGCGTGTCTCCATTGGAGTGCCAAAAACCACCACTGTTTTCGATAGTTAGGTGTTCAATTCTCTTAATTAAACGTTCCGCCGCAACATCTGGACCAATATCACCTGCAAATCCCACCATCTGCGTTTGCACAAAGCCAGGATGGAATAGTCCAACAGCAATATCTTGGTTTTTCAGCTCGTGAGCCATACTTACGCTCGCCGCGTTCAGTGCAGCTTTCGACATTCTATAACCAATGTAACCACCAGAACCATTATCTGCAATCGAACCCATACGACTTGTGATCATGGCAACTTTACTACCTGCTTTGAGGTTATCGAGCAGTGCATGAGTGACTCGAATTGGTCCTAGCGCATTAACGTTAAATTGGTGGTCGATATTTTCAAAATCCATTTCCACTAGTGTTTCGTTATGAAATACCCCAGCGTTATTAATAAGAATGTCTATTTTCTCCGAGCCCAATGCCGCCAATAGCTTTTTCGCGCCATTTTCCGTCGCAACATCTATATCTTCAATGATATCCACGCCTAGAGATTCTAGTTCTGCCGATGCTTTGCGAACAACCGCAGTTACTTTGCAGCCTAGAGATAAGTATTGTTTACAAAACTCTAATCCAATCCCACGATTAGCACCGGTCACCAAAACATGTAGTGTCATATCCTTCTCCTCACGATTTTTATGCTCAAACTATTACAATTGGTATGAGTTTACTAAACTCAAGGTCAATCCTGACTGAATTCATTTTTATGATGTACTTTTTCACTTTCTGACAACTTTGCTACAGTTATAACTCTGACAACCGTAAGGATATGTTGTGAAACTCGCACTTAGCACCCTCTTGCTTTTCTTTATCCACAAGGCGACGTTCGCCTACCAAATCAATGTCAGTGAGCTGGTCGCTTATCAGCTTGGCCAACAGCAAATCGCACAACTCATGCAAAAAATATACGCACCTTTGGACATCACGCCCACACTTGTCGTGTTACCCAGTGAGCGCGGATTAGAATATGTAGATCAAGGGTTTTATGATGCGGAGGCAGGACGCACTAGCGCTATTGCAAATGCCTATCCTAACTTACTGCAAATACCCGAACCACTTACAACCGTGCGAATGGCGGTGTTTTGTCTCAAGAAGGAGCGTTGTACTTTGTCGACCCGGCAAGACTATGCGGTAATACAAGGCAGTTTAATAACGGAGCAAGTTTGTCAGCGTAAAAAGTTGACCTGTAACGCGGTCTCTAACGATGTTTCTGCGTTTCAAGCACTTGAAAAAGGTCATGTAGAACAAATTTTAGCTGATGACTTATTTGCGCTTGGTGCGCTATGTCAGTCAGGACTCGCCACAGTTTATGTGCGTAGGCTACGAGATGCGAGTTATCCTATTTATCACTATATCAATCGTAAACACCAAGACCTACTGCCGAAATTAACAGCGTCTATCAAGCAGCTAAATAGTAGTGGAGAGCGCGATACTATTCTAAACCGGCTCTCTGAGAGCTTCGCCACTTGCCATGGCAAAGTGATTGAATTAGAAATGCATTAAGTTGAAATATCATCCATGGCAGATTCTATGATAGAGAATACCGCCCCTTGAGGATCGGTTATCACGCTAAAGCGACCTACTTCTGGTATATCTGTCGGCGGTACACAAATTTCTCCGCCAAGCTTTTGGGCATATTCAGCTTTACTATCGCAGTCCAATACCGCAATGTAAACCATCCAGTGCGGAGGAATGTCTTCACCCCATTCAGCCGTCATTTCTAACATGCCAGCGACGGGTTGCTCATTTACTTTGAACAAGGTGTAGTCCATATTTCCCATGTCTTTGACTTCGATTTGCCACCCAAATAATGCGGAATAAAAGTCACGACTTTTGCCACTGTTTTTACTCACTAGCTCAAACCAATAAGGAGTATTCGCTTCGAGATGACGTTGCGTCCCAATATGGCCACCCTCTTGCCATAACGCAAAAACCGCTCCACTTGGCTCCTTTAACATCACCATTCGCCCTGCCCCTGGGACATCGTGAGGGCCTGCAAGCACTTCAGCACCGAGTTCGTTGGCTTTGTTTAGACATTCATCGACATTGTCTACCGCCACATAAGCAAGCCAGTGACTGGGCATGCCTCCTTGTTGTTGCTCAGCGGTCATCTGATACATCGCTGCGACATCATCGACTTCTTTTTGCAACATGGTGTAATAACAATCTTCACCAATGGGCTGGTCAAGAATTTGCCAATCAAATAGTTGGCTATAGAAAGGTTTTGCTGACTGCCAGTCGCTTGAACACAATTCAATCCAACAAAAATAACCGGGTCTAAATTCACTAATTATTGCCATGATAAGCACCAAACTCATTCAAGTGTATTGAATATAGCAGCAGTAGCCTAAAGCCGCCTGAGGCATTTACACAAATTTACAAGTGTGGGAGGTTTATTGTTGTGGAATTAAAAATTAACCTATAGAATCCCGTTCCGCCTTTGAAGACTAGGCGAAATAAAAACAACTATAGGATGTAAAATGTTTAAAACTACTCTAGCTGCAGCAATCGTCGTTGGCGCAATGACTGCCCCTCTAGCTGCACACGCTTCTGATTCTGTAAACCCTTGGCAAGAATGTGGTATCGGTGCAATCATCTTCCCAGATAATGGTGCAGCTGCTGCAATTTCGAATATCATTTGGGACCTTGGTACGACTGCTGTTTCTACAAAGATTTCATCTGTAGAATCTTGTGCTGGTCGTGAAGTAAAAACTGCAATGTTTATTCAGCAAACATTCCCTACACTGGAGCAAGAAATTGCAGAAGGTCAAGGTGAATACGTGTCTGCGATGTTAGCAGTACGTGGCTGTGACGCAGCAGCAACAGCTGACATTGTAACCGCTATCAGAAATGACTACGCAGCGCAGCCTGCAAATAACGCTGAAGCACTATACAACATCGTAGAAACTCGCGTTTCGACTAGCTATTCAGCTCAGTGTAACGCAAGCTAAATAGTATAGGTGAGCACACCTAATAGCGCTGTGCTCACTTTTTTGATGAAGACCGTTCTCAAATATTCAGCTTACAGCTTACTGTTTTATAGTACAGCCACATTAAGCTTTGATACCAACGAGCTGGCCCAAAACACAACGTGGCAAAAACTTCTCCATCTAAAGAAAGATGGCCACAGTTTAATAAAATCAGCTTCTTTTTTTCTATCTGATCACACCCAATTTTCACCAGCGAACGAACTTAATGCAACTATTGCAGCTTTTCAACGTGAGCCTAGTTCACAGTGCCAATTTCCGGCTCGAGCCAAGTGGCTAAGATCCCAAGGCGTTCCGTTGCCAAAAGCGCCAGCTTGCGTGGCTTTTGATGAATGGAAAAATGAAGGTGACTGGAATTCTATCAGCTTAGTGTTTGCCTCCGGATACATGAGCAACCCGGCCTCGCTGTATGGGCATATGTTACTTAAAATCGGCTCTCAATCAGCTCACAATATCCTGTTAGACCGGAGTGTCAATTATGGCGCAATCGTTCCAGAGGACGAAAATGGGTTAGTTTATATAGCTAGAGGGTTATTTGGCGGCTATCAGGCTGGCTTTTCAGATCAGCGATTTTTTCATCATCACCATAATTACAGTGCAGACGAACTGCGTGACCTTTGGGAGTACAAATTAAATTTAACACCAGATGAAGTCGAATTTATTACAAAACACCTTTGGGAATTACTAAACGCTCAATTTGATTATTACTTTGCTGACGAAAATTGCGCATTTCATATCGCACAACTTATTGAACTTGTGCTTGATAAGCCATTAACGGCTGACCTACCGCCTTGGGTGATCCCTGTCACTATTTTTGATAGATTGAATCAAGCTAAGCACCAAGATAATTCTTTAGTGTCAGCGATTCATTATATTCCTTCAACAAGCAGTGAGTTCTACAACCTATATGAAAAATTAAGTCCTGAGCTCAGATCGTTGGCAATCCATCTTTATCACCATCAAAAAGACTTCAATAATGAAAAGTATCAACAGCTTCCAACTGAGCAAAAAGTAATATTACTTGAAGTATTGATGAGCTTTGTACAGCTGCAACTTACCTTAGAAAGAGACGAGAAACGCAACAGCGAGTTTAAACGTGTATTGCTAAAAGAACGAATAAAGCTTCCAGCAGGCATCAGTAAGGCGAAATCCCTCTTGGCTATAACACCAAGTGACAAAGCACCACACTTGGCAACAAAACCGTCGAAAGTAAGCCTAGCCATTCAGTCACAGCCCGATTCAGAGTATACTGCGAGGTTTGGCTTTAGATTGACATATTTTGATTCGCTTTCTCCAGACACTGCTAGAGTTAAATTTTCAAACTTAGAAATGCTGGATGTAGAACTTGCGCTAGCTGATAACGACATAGATATTTACAAGTTTGACGTGCTGGATTTAGAGTCCTTTAATCCAAGCTATGCAAAAGGGTTTGATAACCAAAACTGGGCTTGGCGCCTACGCTTAGGCTATGAAAAGCAGCAGGCTTATTGTAATGATTGCGCTTTTGTTGGATTAAATACTGCTGCAGGCTACGCCCATCTGCTAAATGCTAGCAGCATCACATTTGCTCTCGCAACAATAGAAACTTTTTCTATAAATAACAATTACTATCTCAGCCCTGGTATTGAAGTTGGCTTACTTTCAAGGCTAAATAATTCTTTTGCATTCAGAACCTCTATCTCGAAAAACACTCATCACGCAGCACATGTCAAACTTGAGCTCGCAAACCGGCTTTCGCCTCAATCCGATGTAAGAATTGGTTGGGACTATGCAGAAACATCCCGACTTTCATTACAGTTCAATTATTATTGGGATTAGTGGCTCACTTCGGCTGCCCATACTTAGGTGAGCGCACGCCATAAAGCAAACCATTGCTTGAGTCCGCTGATAATAATCTCTGTGATGCTTTCTGTGAAACTTCAAATCCTTTATCTGAAGTGCTTTCAATCACCTGATTTAGTACCGCGCCAATCAATGCGCCAGCCAAACTGCCATCACGGTCATCTCTGTCTTCACTACTTGACGCTTTTGATTTACCACGCCAAATTACTTGGCCAGTTTTTAAATCAACCAACCTTGCCGATAGCGCGACTGTAGTGTCACTATCTAATACAACGTATGACGTACCATAATCTTGAATCTCTATGTATAAAGCAGCGTCGGCAGCAAAGATTTCATAGAGCTTGTCTATAGCAACATTGTGAACATCATGAGCCACAGTTAAGCCGTTATTTTTAAAAGTCTCATTAACCAAAGATACTGGAAAAACATAATAGCCAGAGTCTGCAAGTGGCTTCACCACCGTCGCCAAAACCCCAAAAGGTGCAACAATTTCATTGGAATTATTGATAGGCGGTAACACCAGTATCGACTTAGGATCGCTTTGAATAAAAGCGCTGTAATCCTGCTTAGGAGCCGTCGCACAGCCATTCAATAAGGCAAAAGTCAAAAGCACCAAGCTCGCTTTAATCCATTTCATCTTATTCTCCCTGTGCATTTTTTAGTAAAAAGTCGATATATTGCCTAGACTCAGGATACAGTTGTTTTTCCTGTTCAAAATACGCAAACCCTTTGCTGTCATCCCCTTGCATCAAATATAAGTAACCGAGATGTGCATACATGCCTGGTGCTGGACTTATCTGCTTTACTTCGGCGCGCGCAATGCTTGACTCTAACTGACTGATCTGCTGCTCAGGCGACTGCCCATCACCTCGAAAGAACTCATAGAGGTTACGTTCGTAAGAACCGTAATAATATTGTGGTGTCGTACTCTGACACCCAGACAATATCAATAGTAAAGTCGCCACAAATATCGTTTGCTTCATAATTTACCTGAGGTTTAGATTAGCTGTGGGGATTGTCTATAAAGGCTTCCAATCGCCTTTCTCGATGCCGCTAACCAAGTTATTAACGGCCTCACGAATGGCTAAATCAAGTACCTTGCCGTTTAGCGTTGAGTCATACCCTGCAGTGCCACCAAAACCAACCACTTCGCGATTAGATAAGCTGTATTCTCCAGCTCCTTGCACCGAGTACACGACTTCTGAACTAGTCACATCAACGATATTCAGATTTACCTTAGCGTAAGCAATTTGCGATTTTCCTTTACCTAGAATACCGAATAATTGTTTATCACCTACTTCTTTTCGACCAAACTCAGAAACATCTCCCGTGATCACAAAGTTAGCACCCTTAATACTTTGTTTTGCGCCAGCAAATCCAGCTTCTTGGGCTATCTCTGTCATGTTTTCTCTATCTAAAACAATAAAGCGATTACTCTGCTGTAAATGGGTGGTAAGAATAGTTTTAGCCTGAGAGCCCAAGCGATCCGGTCCTGAACTAAACACACCATTGTGAAAAGCTGAACGGTTTTGCAATTTACCAACCGCTAACTGACTTTTTGGTCCATTGTATGTCTGATTATATGAGGCCACTTTAGGTGCTTCTACCGTTCTTGATGCTTCCGTTGCGCAACCCGCGGTTAATCCGACAAACGTCAATGCAATTACTGTGGCAAGCGGTTTATTCATTATCATTCTCCTAAAGTCATATGCGCCTGTCTGCGACGCAGCGATTCGTTTTGTTAATAACAATGTAGATAAATTTAGCTGACTTTAGTGTTAATTTTTGTTTGGGGAAAAATGCAATAACGCTACATCTAGATGGAATTTTAAAGATAGTGCAAAATAAAACCGAGTACAGCACCGGAAAAAGTAGTGCAGACGACTTAAGAAGCGGCCATCAACAAACCTAAATTCATTTTTATAACAAATAGTTATGGATTTGTAAGTTCGTGATTTGCTTAGTACTGCACAAAGCACCAAGCAAGATTACTGTTAAAAAGCGCCATACACTTTCCAACAAATTAGCGTTGGCGCATCACGCCTTCTTGAATAGTCGACGCAACTAACTCACCTTGGCGGTTGAAAAATTGACCACGTACTAGGCCTCGGCCATTAGACGCGCTCGGACTATCAACGCTATATAAAATCCATTCATCCATTCTAAACGGACGATGGAACCACATCGCATGGTCTATTGTCGCGACTTGCATATTTGGCTGCATAAACGACAAACCATGTGGTTGTAGTGCAGTTGGTAGAAATTCAAAATCAGAGGCATAAGCCAGCAAATAGTTGTGGATCCTTCTGTCGTCCGGCATGTCACCATTGGCTTTAAACCAAACATTTCTCACCGGGTCCTGTTTTTTAGGTTTGAATGGATTTTGAAAGTTTACAGGGCGCATATCCAGCGGCATTTCTTGCGTAAATTTCGCTCGAAGTGATTCTGGAATGAGGTCCGCATGTTCTTGATAAAAGTGAAGTGATGACTTCAATGTTTCAGGCTCTGGCACATCCGGCATCAAAGATTGATGAGAAACGCCGGGTTCATCCCCTTGGAAAGAGGCAGTCATGTAAAATATCGGCTTACCATATTGAATGGCACTGATCCTACGAGTGCTAAAACTGCGACCATCACGAATGTTTTCGACATCGTAGACGATGGGCTTGCTTGCATCACCAGGACGCAAAAAGTAAGAGTGCAGCGAGTTAACAAAGCGCCCTTCTGGTAAGGTGTATTTTGCTGCGGACAACGCCTGCCCCATCACCTGACCTCCAAACACTTGAGGAAAACCAAGGTCTTGGCTTTGACCTCGATATATCCCTTGCTCAATTTCTTCAAGGCTGAGCAAATCCAACAGATTTTGTAACACTTGACTCATGTTGCACTCCGAACGTCTAGTAGAACTGGCGATAGTCGTTATAATGAGATAATACTTTTACCAAATCCAAGTAAGACTCGGACTGGTAGCAAACCAAGTACATTGCTCAAATGAGTATAATACATCATAACTCAAACTATTGGACTAACCCATATGGCTTATTGGCTGTTTAAAACAGAACCCGATGCATTTTCCATTGATGACTTAAAAAACGCGCCTGAGCAGCAAACTTTTTGGGAGGGAATTCGTAATTATCAGGCAAGAAACTTCCTGCGTGACGAGGTTAAGGTGGGTGACTCAGTGTTTATTTACCACTCAAGCTGTAAAGTCCCTGCGGTTGTCGGTATTGCCAAAGTGGTGAAAGCAGCAGAGCCAGATCCACATCAATTTGACTTAAGCAGTGATTATTATGATGCTAAATCAAGCACTGATAACCCTCGCTGGGTAGGTGTCACTCTAGCATATGAGCGGCACCTACGCCCGGTGACCCTGCAAGCGATAAAAGCCAACACTGCGCTCACCGAGCTGGCTCTAAAAAAAGGGGGGAGGTTATCCATCATGCCCATCATCAAACCTGAGTGGCAGGTTATTTTAGAGATGTCGGGGCAAAGCTAACGTTTTGCTTTGCCTTTTTGTCGCCCGTGCTTAGGCACTATGCTGATATATAGCAGCAAAGCGACCCAAGAAAACAGTAGCGTTCCTATCAGCCAGCCGTTTTTTTCATGCCCTTTGCTGCGCTTGCTTCCTGCAACCAAAGCGACAGGAAGTAAGTAAGCGCACACAGCAGCAATCATCAAAAAGAGTTCTTCGAACATAGTGATGACCAGTCAACCTCTGATGCAAGCACTCGCTGTGGTGCAATATAGTGCAAAATATCTCCCCCTGTGATGTTGTAATCCAGAGGTGGGTTTAGATCCATATTTAGCGCATTTATATCGTGCGCAACACCGAGCAGCGTCGCATCATGATGCTGTTTAAAATAACCAAAAATATCACCAAAGGTTAAACAGCTTACCTCTGCAGGTAAGGCTAAGCTAAATTGCGTATCGCCGTGTAGCGTCGACAGCAATTCCTCTTGTACTCGGCTTGAGCCTGGGTCTTGCATGGCTCGCACTAAGATTTCCGCAGACATAGATGCTGAGCATTCAACATTTTTACAATGCTCTCTTAAAAGTAGTGCTTTGCTATCGTCCAAGAAGTGCGCGCTAATATGTGCTTCGGGTTTTACTACCCGACTAAGCTTTAGCGCGGTGGTAAATGTCTGGTTATCATCATCGCCATCAATGATGATTTTGTCAGCCCGCTCAATGTTAATCCGACTTAGCTGTTCGTCATCAGTAAAGCTGGTTAAACGCGCAAATGCGACTTCCGGATAACTCAACAGCGGATGCTCCATGGCCTCGGTGACGGCTAATACGATTTTTCTATCTTCGCGTTTATTGTCACCTAAAATGTAATCCACCATTTTTTTTGTTCTGACATCATGCCAACCAAAAATTACAATGTGGTTTTGCAAATGTGCAAAGTCTTTTTCCCCTGTCATGCCTCTTCTCACCCAATACGTCACAAATTGTCCAGCTTTTCCCAATAACACACCAAATAGCGCAAGGCCAAATGGGATCTGTATTATGGCAACGACTAAACGGCCAAAATCCGTTGTTGCACTAAAGTCTCCGTAGCCAACTGTTGAAGTCGTCACCACGTAGTAATAAAAGAACGTGCTCAGTGGTAATAACGCCGATTCATTGCTGAGCCATAATAACCCCCACGTCACCGACATATGAATGAGCGTTGCCATAAATAACAGTTGCCAGCTGGCCTTATCCACATGAGCCCGCATCAAAACAACTAAGCGCTTAAAAATTATAGGCATATTGCTTCCCTATCAAATACATACTGCTACCTTACTGCAGATTTTAGCCAAAAAACAACACGACATATCGACTTCTTTGATATAGTCTTAGAAAAGGTTACAAGAAGTAATGAGGGGTTAACATGGCTGGCGTATTGGCCTCAGTAAATCAACGCACACAACTGGTGGGTGAAAACCGCCTAGAGTTGCTATTGTTTCATCTTCATAGCCGCCACTTTTTTGCGCTCAACGTCTTCAAGGTAAAAGAAGTTGTTAAGCTCCCTCATCTTAACAAAATGCCCAATGCACACCCTAAAGTGTGTGGCGTAACCAACATCCGTGGCGAGTCTATTCCGGTTATCGATTTACGACAAGCGATATGCATGCCGCCATGCGACCGAGACAAAGACTGCAACTTAGTGATCACAGAGTACAACCGCTCAGTGCAGGCTTTCTTAGTTGGTAAAGTTGACCAAATCGTCAATACTACGTGGTCCGATATTATGCCAACCCCTAAGTCTGTTGGCCGCAATCACTATCTCACCGCACTGACCAAAATCAAACGTGACGGCGTTGAACACATCGTTGAAATTATCGATGTAGAAAAGGTACTTGCCGAAATCGTCGAATACAAAGTTGAGATCCCGCAAGACATTCTAGATAAAGATATCATCAACGAGTTTCATGGCCGTAAAATTCTACATGCCGATGACTCGCCGACTGCTCGTCGTCAAGTTGCCGATACCTTGGCACAATTGGGCATAGAAATCATCCCAGCGACTGACGGCCAAGAGGCGCTCAATGTGTTAAAGCACTGGGCCGACGAAGGTATCGACGTACAAAAAGAGTTACTTGCGGTGATCACCGATGCAGAAATGCCGGTTATGGATGGTTATCGACTCACCTATGAAATTCGCAATGACAGTCGCCTGAAAGACCTTTATGTCATTCTCAATACCTCACTCAGTGGCAGCTTTAATCATGCCATGGTCGAAAAAGTGGGTTGTAATGCGTTTCTATCAAAATTCCAGCCCGATTTATTGGTTACAGAGGTACAAAATCGGTTGAAGGACGTTTTGCAAAAATAAAAATAAACACTGTATAAAAAACCAGTTTATGTTTCTTTATAAATCATAACGTTACCTTTACTCGGTTAGGTTTGCTTTGCGATATGCTGGGATTTACGGCAACGACTCGGTATACTTGCCATCATTTGAGCAAATAGGCAAAGCAATGGACGTATCAGAATTACTCGACGGCCTCAACGACAAACAGCGCGATGCAGTCGCCGCACCTCTGCAAAACATGTTAGTGCTCGCAGGTGCGGGGTCAGGTAAAACACGAGTACTCGTTCATCGTATAGCTTGGCTTATGCAAGTTGAGCACGCCTCCGCATTTAGTATTTTCGCGGTAACCTTTACCAATAAGGCAGCCAAAGAAATGCGTGCTCGTGTTGAAGCGACGCTCAATGGCCCTGTTGGTGGTATGTGGATAGGCACTTTCCACGGCCTTGCCCACCGCATGTTACGCGCCCATCACCGTGAAGCTAAATTACCAGAGTCATTTCAAATTCTAGATAGCGATGATCAGCAACGAATGATCCGCCGTTTGCTCAAAGCCATGAATATCGATGAGAAAAAGTGGCCACCTAAGCAGTTAAGCTGGTACATCAGCGCGCGTAAAGACGAAGGATTAAGACCCAAAGATATTCAAGCATACGATGTCAACGAACAGCTGATGCTGAACGTGTATAGTGCTTACCAAGATGCCTGTGATAGAGCCGGTCTTGTTGATTTTGCCGAGATCCTATTGCGCTGCTACGAGCTATTACAGCAACAACCTACCTTGCTACGTCACTATCAACAACGCTTCCGCCATATGCTAGTGGACGAGTTCCAAGATACCAACAGCATTCAGTATTTGTGGCTACGCCTGCTTGCAGGTAGTGACAACAATATCATGATCGTAGGGGATGACGACCAGAGTATTTACGGCTGGCGTGGTGCAAAAATAGAAAACATCAAACGTTTTCTAGACGACTTTAACGCCGAAACGATCCGTCTTGAACAAAATTATCGTTCTACTGCAACCATTCTAAAAGCATCCAACGCGCTCATTGAAAACAACGCGGAGCGAATGGGTAAAAGTCTCTGGACTGACGGTAATCAAGGCGAGCCAATTTCAATTTACGCCGCTTTTAATGAACTTGATGAAGCACGCTTTGTGGTTGGCAAAATTAAATCTTGGTTACAGGCTGGCAATGCACTCAGCGACAGCGCCGTACTCTACAGAAACAATGCACAGTCCCGAGTGTTAGAAGAAGCCCTACTTCAAGAAGGATTAAAGTACCGTATTTATGGCGGTATGCGTTTCTTCGAACGCCAAGAGATTAAAGATGCCCTGTCTTACCTTCGTATAATCAGTAATCGTAATGACGACGCGGCATTTGAGCGTGTGATAAACACCCCAACCCGTGGTATTGGTGATAAAACATTAAGTCATATTCGCGATTGTGCACGTCACGAATCACTCTCACTTTGGGATGCAGCCAAAGCCGTACTTGCGCAAAAGCATTTAGCGGGAAGAGCAGCTACGGCGGTGACAAAATTTATTGAATTAGTCGAGCAGCTAGACGATAAAATTGCCGATCTTGAACTGGCACAACAAGCACAGACAGCCATTGAGCAGTCAGGTCTCATGGCAATGTATCAAGCCGAAAAAGGCGAAAAAGGCCGCGCTCGAGTGGAAAACTTGGAAGAATTGATCAGTGCTTGTGGTCAGTATGAGCTGCCTATCGATGAAGATTTTACTTCACCATTACAAGGCTTTTTAGCCTATACCTCTTTGGAGGCAGGCGAAGGCCAGGCAGACGAGCACGAAGATGCGGTACAAATGATGACGCTGCACTCGGCCAAAGGTCTCGAGTTCCCATTGGTCTTTATGGTTGGGGTGGAAGAAGGCATGTTCCCATCGCAACAAAGTAATGAAGAGTCAGGCCGCTTGGAAGAAGAGCGCCGCTTGTGCTACGTCGGTATGACACGTGCCATGGATAAGCTTTACATTAGCCACGCAGAAAGTCGCCGCTTGTATGGTCAAGAAAAACATCACAGCCCTTCAAGGTTCTTACGTGAAATTCCTGAAGACTGCATGGAAGAAATCCGGATCAAAACGCAAATTTCTCGTCCGGCTAACTCGGGTCGATTCAGCCCATCAATCAGTCACGCGACCTTTGAAGATAGCGGCTTTAATTTAGGCCAGCGCGTCCTCCATGCCAAATTTGGTGCAGGTACAGTGCTTAACTATGAAGGTGCAGGTGCTCAATCACGCATCCAGGTTAGCTTTGATGATGTTGGTAGTAAGTGGTTAGTAACCGCCTATGCAAGACTTCAAGCACTCTAGTCTTTCACAATTACGTTCTCAGCTTGCCGATGCCCGCCATCGGCAACTCTTGCTTATCACCGGCAGCCAAGCTTGGTGTTACGCGCAGTGTCAGCAGCTACTAGCAAACTCAAACGATAATCTTATCCTAAGTAGCAATAAGACATTAGAAAATGCCGTTTGGCCTGAGCATTTACACCAAATACTCGGACAAGAATTTAGCAACCTAGTCTACGACGGCTTTAGCGGTATTGTGCCTAACAAAATCGCAGCGGCAGCGGGCACGGTAAAAGCAGGCGGCTTACTGCTGTTGTTACTTCCCGAGTTAGATGAACTCGACCACTGGCTAGACCCTGCAATTACCCGCTGGTGTTCAGAGGGGCAAACGCCCAAACACAGCCACTTTTTAAAAAGGTGGCAGCAGCTCTGGCAGCAACGAACAGTTTGGCATATCAGTGAACACTTTGGAGCTCAATTACCCTCAGCGTATCTTGCTACAAGTTCAGTGGTTAGTGGTATTGCAGAGCAACAAATTGTACTTGCGCAACTCTCCGCAATATTGGAAAACCAGCAAACACCTGTATTACTGAGTGCAGATAGAGGTCGAGGGAAGAGCGCGTTATTAGGTCTCTTGGCATCAAAGCATCCTACACAACAATTTGTTATTTGTAGCCGCCATTTTCATGCGCTGCATAGTTGCTTTAGCATGTTTGCTCAAACACTCAATACCGAGGTTGATGTAAAAACGAAGAAGCTGGCTAATCTCAGCTATATGGCACCAGATGCGTTACTACAACAAGCCTCTACGCTTGATAGCAATACGATTATTTTGGTAGATGAGGCAGCTGCCCTGCCAGTTCCATTTTTAATACAAATCACTCAACTTGGTTTTCGCTGCATTTTTTCCAGCACCTTAGTTGGTTATGAGGGTAATGGTAGAGGCTACACGTTACGGTTTAAACGCTACTTAGAATCACATTACCCAAGTTATCTTGATTTCACCTTGTCGACTCCTATTCGTTATGCGTCAGATGATCCACTGGAGCAGCAGATCAGAGATTTATTTGTACTCGAGTGTAAGGCGACATCACCCATACTCACTTCATCAACCACAATGCGCGCTATTTCCCAGAGTGAATTGGTAGAAAATAGCCAGTTACTTGAGCAAGTATTTTCACTGCTCGTTTTAGCGCATTATCAAACCAGCGTGGATGATTTAAGGCAATTGTTAGATGCACCCGATCTGCGCTTACAAGGTGCATTTTGCAATAACGAACTAGTAGGCATTTGCCTTGCTGTCATCGAAGGCGGACTCGCTTCAGATCTCGCAGAAGATATTCTAGTAGGAAAACGAAGACCCACAGGCCATCTCTTGGCGCAGCAGCTAACGACAAGCTTGGGTGATAGCCGTTTTGTCACCGAAAAAAGCGCAAGAGTTGTTAGAATAGCCGTGCACCCGGATATACAACAGCAAGGAATTGGCAGTCAATTACTTGAATGTTTTGAAACCACATTACCAGAAGATATCAGTTACATAGGAACCAGTTTTGGCCTTACAGCGCCATTGCTTTCATTTTGGTCACAATGTCACTATCAGCCGATGAAACTGGGATTTAAGCAAGATAAGGCCAGTGGCGAGTATGCAGTTTTGATGTTCAAAAAAATCCGAGGCGACTTAGACAACGCCTATACTCGAGTATTCAAACAAGCTTTTTTCTATCAGTTGCGCTCGCACTATCAACAACTCGATACTGAGGTGGTGAGCGCGCTATTGGCGACCTTACCCTTTGAACATATAACTAATGAGCAGCTAGATTATTTGCGCTATTTACGTAAAAGCAACCCGGTTGAGCAACAAGTATGTCCTTTTTTATGGCAGTTGATCACAACCGATCCTCGATTGCTTAAAAACTTAACTAAAGTTTCCAAAGCATTAGTGATTCGTCTAATATTACAGCAACATTCGACCCACGTCGTAATTAATTTGCTTGGGTTATCTGGTAAAAAAGCCCTCACCACAACGCTAAGAGAGACAGTACGGCAAGTATATGAGTATTTTCGGTGTTAAATTTTTACTATTCACTTTTGCTTCTGCTGTACTGAGCTTTGCAGCTTCCGCTCAACCTGTGGTGAAAATTGGTATGTCCACCGCACTCTCAGGTCCTGCAAAAGAGATTGGTCAACAACTAAGGGCTGGTGCTGAGCTACATTTTAACTTTTATAACCAGCATAAAACGGATGGCGCAGCTAAGATTGAGTTGCAGGTGCTAGATGATGGCTATGAGCCACACAAAACTGTAACCAATGCTCGTAAGCTCGTTTATGAAAATAAGGTCGATGCATTATTTGGCGTTATGGGCACCCCAACCTCTTACGCTATAAAACCAATTTTAGAACACTCTAAAGTTCCCTTTCTTATGCCATATACTGGCGCTGAGTTTCTCCAAGATCCTATTACTTTTAATGTGTTTAACCTCCGCACTAGCTATAATAAAGAGGCTCAAGATATCATCCGCTACTTCGTCGATGAACAAAAACTCAAGCGAGTCGCTCTACTCATACAAGCCGATGAATTTGGTCTCACCGTAGAAAAAAGCCTTACCAAAGCGTTAGCTGAACGTGGATTCAAACCTGTTGTGATAACCCGTTTTAGACGAAATACTGATGATATTGAGCGAGCACTTGAGCAAGCACAGCGCCATAAAATTGAAGGCTTGGCTATGGTCGGCACCTACACGCCACTGTCTAAGTTTATCAATCGTGCCATGGAAGTTGGCCTAGAAACACAATACGCCACGGTTTCATTTGCCTCCTCCAATGAGCTATTCGCTAGACTCAGAGGCAAGCCCAAAGTATTAGTCACCGAAGTTGTGCCTGACCCAGCGATTTGTAAGGGTAAGCTTTGTGACACTTTTCGCGAAGCAGTTCGCAATAGCACGCTTTCCCAAAACGAACAGGTATTCGAAGGCTATCTCAATGCCTACTTGTTGACGACTGCTATCCAGCAATGTGATCTGCCTATTGACAGCAATTGCCTACTAAACGCATTACAACACGAGTTGGAGCATAACACCGTTATTAAAGAGGTATTTATGCTCCAGCCAGCGCAAAAGAAATTGCCAGTTTACCGTTCCTTTTTCCAATAATGTTCTATGCTTAGTTGATACTGACCATATGCGAGGCTGACATGGATTTAATTAACTTTCGCGTCGGGAAAAAAACAATATCACTGCAAATCCTCGATATTCTATTAACTGAACGCTACGAAGAAAATTTAACGGATTTACCCAATGACAACCCCAGCTTCTTGGGCGTCAAAGATTACATGGGCGTACCGACCCCTATTTTTGATTTAGGGATAATATTGAACAAACGCTCTTCCTATGAGACCAATCAAGAATTGGTCAGCATGCTACAGCAGCGAGAGCAAGATCATAAAGAATGGCTTGTCGCACTCGAAGCAAGCATTTTTAACGATGTCCCCTTCACTAAAGCCAAAGATCCAAAGCAATGTGCTTTTGGACAGTGGTATTACGGCTTCAAAACTGAAAATGACGATCTTAAAGCACTACTGAGTCGCTTCGAAGAACCACATGCAAAACTACATTCATTAGCGGATAAACTATTAGTGATGTGCGCACAGGGACATAAACAAGAAGCCATAGATACTCTCGCTCGTGAAAAGAGCACCACTTTTAATAAACTCATACGATTGTTTGAATCAGCCCGTGATCAGATCATGCTTGACCATAAACCTATCATCGTCTTTACCACTCAAGATGGCCAAAGTCCGCATATCGGTTTGCTTGTCGATAAGGTAGAAGATAACGTTCACTGTGACGAAAGCGATATTAAATCACTACAGGAAATGACCAGTATTGGTTTTGAAATCGATGCGCAAACCAAAAAGTTGATGAAGGGTTTGGTCAAGATGGGAAAACGTCACAGCGTATTGATTGACCCTAGCGCCATTTTCCGCCCAGAACATTTACAAAATTATGAGCCAGAAGAAACAGAAGAGTACGGCTTGTTTTAGATTCAGCAAATGGAGCACAAAAAAACGCCGCAAAATTGCGGCATTTTTTGTATTCTAAGTAGCCTGCTTCGAGATAACTTGTTATCCCAAGCTCAGGTTACTTAGCTTGGCGGCTAGCGCGTTTACGCTCGCTTTCAGTCAATAATTTCTTACGAATACGGATGCTTTCAGGCGTTACTTCTACTAGCTCGTCGTCATCGATGAACTCAAGCGCTTGCTCTAAAGACATAACAACAGGTGGCACAAGGTTTTGTGCTTCATCAGTACCAGATGCACGTACGTTTGTTAACTGCTTACCTTTAAGCGCGTTTACCGTTAGGTCGTTATCACGGCTGTGAATACCAATAACCATACCTTCGTACACTTCAACACCGTGACCAATAAATAGGCGACCACGCTCTTGTAGGTTGAATAGTGCGTTTGTTAGCGCTTTACCTGCTGCGTTAGCGATTAGTACACCATTTTTACGCTGACCGATGTTACCGCCTTTGTGTGGGCCGTAATGTGAGAACGTGTGGTACATCAAACCAGAGCCAGATGTTAACGTCATAAATTCAGTTTGGAATCCGATTAGACCACGCGCAGGCATCATGAAGTCCATGCGTACACGACCTTTGCCGTCAGGAGACATGTCAGTCATTTCCGCTTTACGCAGACCAAGCTGTTCCATGATAGAGCCTTGGTGTTCTTCTTGACAGTCAATAGTCACTGTTTCGTACGGTTCTTCCAGCTGACCATCAACATGGCGCAAGATTACTTCTGGACGAGATACTGCAATCTCGTAGCCTTCACGACGCATGTTCTCGATAAGAATACCTAAGTGAAGTTCACCACGACCAGATACACGGAAGCTATCTGGGTTATCTGTTTCTTCAACACGTAGTGCAACGTTGTGCACCAGCTCAGCTTCTAGACGCTCAAGAATGTTACGTGAGGTTACGTATTTACCTTCTTGGCCTGAGAATGGAGACGTGTTCACAGAGAAAGTCATTGTTACTGTCGGTTCATCAACAGACAATGGTGGTAGTGCTTCGACATTATTCTGACAACAGATAGTGTCAGAGATTTTCAGCTCACCAAGACCTGTAATTGCGATAATATCACCAGCCGTTGCTTGCTCAACTTCGTGACGGTCAAGACCTAAATAACCAAGTACCTGGCCAACTTTACCATTACGTGTCTTACCATCAGCACCGACAATAGTCACTTGTTGGTTAGGTTTAACTGAACCACGTTTGATACGACCAACACCGATAACACCAACATATGAGTTGTAATCAAGCTGAGAAATTTGCATCTGGAACGGACCTTCAGGATCCGCGTTAGGCGCTTCAACTTCGTCTACGATAGCTTGGAACATTGGTTCCATGTTGTCAGACGGTTCATCAAGATCAAGTGTTGCCCAACCGTTGATTGCTGATGCGTAGATCACTTTAAAGTCTAGCTGTTCGTCAGTTGCACCTAAATTATCAAATAGGTCGAAAACTTGGTCCATTACCCAATCAGGACGAGCGCCCGGCTTGTCAATTTTGTTGATTACAACAATTGGCTTAAGACCCTGAGCAAACGCCTTTTGCGTTACGAAACGCGTTTGTGGCATCGGACCTTCTTGCGCGTCAACTAGTAGTAATACTGAGTCAGCCATCGAAAGAACACGTTCTACTTCACCACCGAAGTCGGCGTGTCCTGGAGTATCTACGATATTGATACGGTAGTCGTTCCACTTGATTGCGGTATTTTTTGCAAGGATGGTGATACCACGCTCTCTTTCAAGATCGTTTGAGTCCATCACTCGCTCTTCATTACCACCGCGCTGCTGTAGTGTACCTGATTGCTCAAGTAGCTTGTCTACAAGCGTTGTTTTACCGTGGTCTACGTGCGCGATAATCGCGATATTTCTTAACTTTTCGATGCTCATATTATTACTCAGTGAAGTTGGCCCTCAGTGATCCTAGTCGATCTACGCAAAAATGCGCGTTGAGATTGCCCGATTGAGAATTAAAGGTCGCGTATTATCTACTATTAATGTGACAGATGAAAGTTTATCCAACATTTTTTTCAATAATCCTCATCAGAAACTCATAAATCAATGGCAGAGTATCGGATCACCACAGTCTAAGCGCAGTCACAGTCCATTTATGGTCTTTTATCGTCCGATAATGGACTAAATGATTGCAGTAAAAATGTAAATTCTATATTTATCAAAAAGATAAATTCTGGCATACGCGTTGCTGACCTTGTTCTATTTGAGTGACATGTCTGTTACAGAATACAGACGGATATCGTGAGCGGATTTGGGGTAAAAATGGTAATACATTCTATTAAAATGGCCTGGCAAAGACTTCAATGCCACATTAGTTATGCGTTAACAATCACGCTCACTCTAGCAATGACGCTAGGCGCATTGGTATCAATGTATAATCTAAATTATCAACTTCTCGCAGCTCCACTTCCCTATCCTGATTCTGAACGCCTAATGCTAATGCGTGGTGAATTAGTTGATGACCATAATGAGGTGAAACAGAGCAACTTTATTCCTCATGCGGGGAGTTTAGAGGCATATAACAAACAAACACAATTCTCTGATATCGAAATCATGGCCATTCAGAATATTAGTATTGATGTTGAACAAAGTTTACCGAGCAGTCCTACATTTAACATCGGTGCTATTACCCCTGAATTTATGCCATTACTCAATGCGCCACTGGCATTGGGCCGCTACTTTAGTGCTGATGAAGGGGTCGGTAGTCAGCAACCCGTTGCAATCGTTTCATACCAAGTATGGAAGCGTTACTTCGGTGGTAACCCTGATATTTTAGATAAAACGCTCGTATTCAAAGGCGTTAGTTTTAAAATAGTAGGTGTTACTGATAAGCAATTTATTGAACCCGTATTATCAACACCCAACTGGTATACTGATGTATGGATTAGCTATGACTACAATGATTCACCAGCTCCGACATGGCAAAGGAATAATATCCAGACATATCAATTGCTAAAGTTACATGATGTGCAACATGCACGTCGCGCAAAGCTGTCTCTTGAAAACTGGCTCAACGAACAACTACAACAACAAACTGCTGGTGAACAAGCATTTGCCAACAGTAAAGTACATCTCAAATTTATCCCCGTTAAACATCGTATTATCGGTGAAGCATCGCAAGTGAGTATTATGATGTTGTTAGGGAGCCTTGTATTGCTGTTAATAGCATTGAGTAATATTTGTAGTTTAGTGCTATCACGTGCAGCAGAGCAACAAAAGAGCTTTGCTATTCAGGCCGCTTTGGGTGCAAAACCAAATCACCTATTTTTGCATATTGCAATAGAGCTAGGACTGCTGTTTATAACAGCCGCAGCATTGTCGCTGTTCATTGCCGAAGGGATCATCGAGCTGCTAAAGTCAGGAGTAGCTGGCCCATTAGCACGCCTACAAGAACTTAATCTAGAGATGCATACTATTGCATTTGCCTTCTTAGTCAGTATTACGGTGTGCTTACTCCTTTCTTGGATAGTAAGCCGGCAACTTAACTACCGCCATATTGTTCAGCAACTGCAAAGTAGTGGTAAAGGAACCAGCGTTCAAATCTCCGCAACGACTCGCACTTTACTAATCTCGTTTCAGTTATTTATCTGTCTTTCACTCCTCACTATTTGCATTGGGATATTCCAAACAAGCTGGCAAAACTTACAACGTGATACAGGGATTAGGGAACAAAATACCTATCAAGTCGCGCTTAACTTAGGCACTCTATTAGAACAAATGAGTCGGGAAGAGCGTCAACAATTACTCCTATCTGCCGTTGACTCATTGGCGAAGCTACCCCACGTCGCAACAGCTGGTATTGGGGGTTACCCGCCAATTTCCTACTGGTTGCCTGGTTTTTCTGACCGCCAGATGCAACTTGAACCGGGAATAGAAAAGAATGCTTTTGAGTATCAACGCACGACTGGTACGTCAACTTACTTCGACACCTTTGGTGCTAAACTTACCAGTGGGAGATCCTTTACCATGAAAGAAGCCATTAATAGTGATCCTGTCGTTATTGTAAATCAAACACTCGCTAAACGACTGAAAGAACAGGGACAAGTACTAGGTGCAAAATTATACCCACGTAATAGTCATGAGAGTTTAGAAGTGGTGGGTGTCGTTGATGATATCTATCTTCCTAAACAGCTGCACATCGCGAGAGTTTTTACACCAGCAATACCGACAGGTTACCCTTTCATTTTAATTCAAACCAAGCCTCACTCTACAATTAGCAGAGCGGAAATCAATCAAGTATTAACACGTATTCACCCTCAGATGCGCGTTTACAACTTCCAATCTACAACTGAGCTTCTAGCGGCACATTTACAGCAAGAACGTGTAATCAGTATCTTCACCTTAACACTTTCTGTGATTGCACTTGCACTCGCAGCGCTTGGTATCTATGGTGTATGTAAATACAATATGGCATTACGACGCTTTGAGCTAGGTGTCAGAATGTCATTAGGCGCAACACCTATTGCCATATTTTCACTCGTGTTAAAGGATAATTTACGACCTATTCTAGCTGCCGTATGCACCTCAATCTTGGTATTATTGAGTATTTCGATGCTTCAGGATACGCTTGTACCTGTTACAATAAATAGCGCTATCCATTGGTTAGTTTCTTTCACTTTAGTCGTTATTCTAGTCGTTGGTGTTGCGCTACTATCCTTAAAAAGTATTATTACCCGCCCAGCATTACACTCGCTTCGCGGAGAGTAATGCGGCTGTTGATGGTATGATAATAATAAATCAAGGAAGCTTGCTGTGAGCGTTAAACCACTAATATTGCTAGTAGAAGATAATAGAGAAGTTAGGTTGGCCGCACGATTTGTATTAGAAGATTTAGGCTTAGCTGTCGAGGAAGTTGAAAATCCAGTACAAGCACTAACTTTTCTAGCACAGAATAAGCCTAAGTTAATCTTGCTCGATATGAACTTTGAACTAGATTCAACATCGGGGCAGGAGGGTTTAAAGTTTTTAAGACAGCAGCAGCAGCTTGGCAATACGACACCTATTGTAGCAATGACAGCCTGGTCACATACAGAGCTTGTTGTGCAAGCTATGCAATTAGGCGCTGCTGATTTCTTAGAAAAGCCATGGAAAAATCAACGTTTCGAACAAGTAATCCGGTATCAGCTACAGCTCAGTGATTTAACTAATAAAAATCAAGGGCTTCAGCACGCGCTCGCTGGAGATGCTAAACCCGTACTTTGGCGTAGTAAAACAATGAAGCAGCTCATGGAGCAGCTTGAAGTGATGGCCCCTACTGATGCTAATATTCTACTGACTGGGGAAAATGGTGTAGGTAAGAGCCTTATAGCCCAGTGGATCCATCAGCACTCACACCGTTCAACGCATCCGTTTATTTCTGTCAATATGGCGACAATCCCAGAGCAACTCTTTGAGAGCGAGCTTTTTGGACATACAAAAGGTGCATTTACGGATGCTAAATCAGACCGTGCAGGACGATTTAAACTCGCGAATCTTGGTACTTTGTTTTTAGATGAGATTGGTACCCTGCCTCTAGCGCAACAAAGCAAGTTACTTCGGGTATTAGAATCCAGAGAATATGAACCTGTCGGCTCAAGCACTACTGAAGTGGCTAATGTAAGGCTAATTAGTGCCACCAATGCAAAGCTTGAACAGCTAATATCACAAGCTGAGTTTCGCCAAGATCTCTTCTATAGAATCAATACTTTTACCATAGAAATTCCTCCATTGAGAACGCGGCCTGAGGATATTGAATTATTGGCAGAGCATTTTATAAAAACCCACGGTAACCGATACGGGAAAAATGAATGTAGCCTCACTCCCGCAGCACTCAATCAATTAAAACTTTATGACTGGCCAGGAAATACTAGAGAGCTGGGGCACTTACTAGAGCGAGCAGTTCTATTAGCTCAAACAGATGAAATAGGGCCGGAGCAATTACATATGAGCACACCATCGCAGCTTACACAAAATCATTCAGAAGCATTACCTCTGATCACATTAGAACAAGCGGAACAACAATTAATCACACAGGCTTTGAATAATACGGCAGGAAATAAACAACAAGCGGCTGAATTACTGGGTATTACTAAACAAGCACTCTACCGACGCCTTGAGAAATATGAGCTTAACTAAAGAACCGTTAGCTCGGTATTTTGTAGTAAAGTTTTTACTGCTGGTAGTACTTGAAATTGTAGGCATTTGCGTTTTGAGTTGGCACTTAGACGTGCACATTTCGGCATCCATAACTTTATATTCACTACTAATAATTGTCATTTTTATTCTGTGTCAAGGCTTGCTGGTAAGACAGCTCTACAATCGTTGTAAATTGTCTTTTGAACGCTGCGGTTATCAAGTCGAAGCATGGTTAAAACGTGATTTTAGCCTAAGAGCTAAGCCCACATTTTCTTCGGGTGTTGTCGCGCAATTGCACAACCAACTGAATGTGCTCTCTGACATGTTGCAAAGTGAAAAAACGGATGAAGATGTCCAATCGTTTTTGGTCGCTGAGCTTATCAGTGTGTTGAATACCCCCATACTGATCTTTGATCAACGCATGCAACTTTGTTTTGGCAATGAAGAGTGCTACCAATTATTCCAAAAACCATGGCAAACTTTACGCTATAGTCGCCCTGAATCGCTTGGGCTAAGTAATACGCCACAGTGGCACTTTGTTGACCTTGGACTCAACAAGCGCTGGCAAGTTAGGCACAGTACATTTACAAACCAAGAACACACTTATCATCTCGTTATTTGTATAGATATACAACATGCATTGCGAAATCAAGAGCTACAGGCTTGGCAACGCTTGATTCGTGTCATTAGCCATGAAATACGTAACTCACTTACACCAGTAACTGCCTTATTAGAAAGGTTGCAAACACGCATCAACGATCCTAGAGATAGCCAAGCTTTCGATATTGTCTTAGAGCGCTGTTTTCACTTACAGGACTTTATTCAAAAGTACACACAATTAAACCAACCAATAACAGTGACGATCCAGCGCCTATCGGGCACTGATCTCATAAAAATGGTACAAGGTATGTTTCCAGACCAACAGTGGCAAGTAGAGCTTTCTCCCGTTTACTTTCACGTTGATCCAACCCTGTTTAAACAAGTGATTATTAATATTGTTAAAAATGCCATAGAAGCTAGCCCGAGAGACTCAAAAATAACACTTCGGTTGTATACCACCAACAATACCGCTGTTTTTGAAGTTTTAGATGAAGGAAGCGGTGTAGCTAATAGCGATAACCTTTTTGTTCCATTTTATTCTACAAAACAAAAGGGCGAAGGTATCGGGCTCTATATCAGTCGTTACTTCGTTGAGCATATGTCCGGATCCATCAGCTTAACTAACCGCTCTGATAGGCCTGGAGCTCTTTGTCAAGTGCTCATTCCAGTACCACTTAGTTAATCTAAACATCGGAAAATTAGGGTCTGTTGGCCTTTCAAGGTTAAATTTGCAGCAGCCTGTGTGGTATTTAGGCAAGACTGAGCCTATGTAGTGTGGTTGTTCCCCATAAATAAGCGATAACGCAGTATGGAGGTCAAGGCAGAAAAACAGTTATGCCATGCCTCATTTCATAATAAATAGCGCCATTCTTGTTCCACAAATTGCTGGTCCGATTTACTCATCCGCATAGTCCAGAACCGGACTTTACTTATCCAAATAAAAATAAAACAACAAACAAAACAACAAGATACAAATGGCACACTGTTTGCTTACATCAAGTTATCAATCCGATAAAAAAGGCAACTAAAGGTGGATGTAATAAAAAAGAAACAAGCTAAGCCATTACGTAAACTGTTTATACTCATAAGCATTCCTGTGGTACTTGTATCTATTTGGTTCATGATAGGGAAACTTTCAGATCAGACCAGTACTAAGCTTGAAAGGCATTCAATTATCATTGGCAATGTACAGCGCGGTAACCTTGACGTTGAAGTGACAGGCTATGGTGTACTTCGCTCAAATAAGCAAAAACTAATTACCGCACAAGACCCCGCAACAGTAAATGAAATATTAGTGCGCCCCGGCGGTGAAGTACTACCTGACACCATTATTTTAAAGATGCAGGATCCAGACCTGACGCAGCAGCTAGCCAGCGCAGAAATGGAATTAAACAGACAAAAAGCCAACTTCCGCCGACAAAAACTCGCAAACCAACGAGAGCTTCTCATGGAAGCTGCGACGTTAGCGGAATTAAAAAGTGAGCATCAGTCTCTAGCTATGCGCCGCGAAGCACAGCAGGAGCTCAGAGATCAGGGAGTTGTACCTGCAATTGAGGTAAAAACCGCAGAACTTGAAGAAAGGCAGCTTGCTGAACGTGTAAAGTTACAACATCAGCGTATAGAGCAGTTAAAGTTACTGCATAAAGAAGACTTAACTATTTCACAGGAATTAATAAATCAAGCTAATTCCATTCTCGCACGACTTATAGAAAGAGAAGCAAAGCTCACCGTTCGCGCTGGAACTGAAGGTGTTTTACAACGATTGGCTGTAGAACTAGGGCAAAGTGTTGTGGCTGGCCAAGAGCTAGCGCAAGTAGGTAGTAGCGCAGATCTTCAAGCACTTGTTCGTGTTTCACAATCTAAAGCCGAGCAAATACGAGTGGGTCAACCTGCGGTTATAAACACTAGACGTGAGAAAGTGCAAGCAACTGTTACTAGGATCAGCCCTCAAGTACAGGAAGGGACAATCGAAGTCGAGCTCACCTTCAACGATGCCGTACCAGAATCTGCAAGACCAGAACTCAACGTGGACGCAACAATCATGACACATTCATTACAGGACGTGTTATACGTCGAGCGCCCTAGTAATACTCACCCCCACACCCAACAATCTATTTTCGTTTTAGATAGTGCAGGAGAGTATGCCAACTCAACATCTGTTTCATTCGGTATTGACGCTGGCAACTATATTCAAATAGAGGAAGGTATTGGCTTAGACCAACAAGTTATTCTCTCCGATACCACCTCTTTCAAAACAGCGCAGAAAATAAGAATAATTCAGTAATTTAATAGGATAACAAACTATGAAAGAAGCAATATTGAAAATGTCAGGCATCACTAAGGTGTTTAGCACAGAGGAAATGGAAACGCACGCGCTGAGAGGAATAGACCTCGAAATATATAAGGGTGATTTCGTCTCAATATGCGGTCCATCAGGTTGTGGTAAATCAACTCTCCTTTCCATATTGGGGTTACTAGATACGCCTACAGATGGAAGTTATCAGGTTGAGGGAATAGAAGTAAGTAAATTAAGCTTGAGTGAAGCTGCACATATACGGAACCAAAAGGTTGGCTTTATATTTCAATCATTTAATCTGATAGATGAACTGACCGTATTTGAAAATATTGCACTTCCATTGCGTTATCGCAAAGAGCCAATGACCGAGGTTGAGATCACACAAGCGGTTACCAGCTGCCTTACAAAAGTAGACATGGGCCATAGAGCTAGCCACCGCCCTAATCAACTTTCAGGCGGACAGCAACAACGTATTGCTATAGCCCGCGCTTTGGTTGGCAACCCTGCGTTACTGCTTGTAGATGAGCCGACTGGTAACCTTGACTCAAAGAACGGTGATGCCGTGATGGATATGCTCAAAGCGCTAAATTTAGAAGGCACCACATTGTGCATGGTTACGCATGATCCTAGGTATGCAGATATGGCAACACGAAAGCTGCACCTATTAGATGGCAAGATTTTAACTCCTCAAGAACAGAGCACTGAAAAGCATTCGGAGCCGTTGGCTAGCTAAATAACCATAAGAATACACAAGGAAGCTTAAAATGTACGAACCGCACTTCGAATTGCCAATTTTGCTCGTCACACAGCCGGTGAGGAGCTCAACATGTTGAAACAAGAGATCCAATCATGCTTATACTCTCTTAGCAAAGCAAAAATATTTACCCTTACTATAATTATAACTCTTGGAATTACTTTGGGCACGCTTATTGCCATGTTCAACTTAAACTTCCAGATTCTCGCAGCCCCCCTGCCATACCATGATAGTGAGAAATTATATGTCTCTAAGACAAACCACTACATAAAAGATAAAATTGAATTTGAAGACTACACCCCAATGCCAATTTTGGTCGAGGCGTATAAAAACGAAAAATCAGATCACATTCAAACTGCACTTTTTGCCTATGGTGAAGAAGTAATACGAAGCCGTGCCGATACCCCTCGGGTGAATGTTGCTTACACCACTCCAGAGTTTATGCCCCTTTTGGGTTTCAATTTCGAGCTTGGTCGTGGTTTTTCTGATGAAGAAGGTATCGATAGTATATCACCTGTAGCGGTGCTTTCTTACCACTCTTGGCAAACGTACTTTGGCGCAGATCCACAGGTTTTGGGAAAAACGTTCCAGATAGATCAAGTTAACTTCAGAATTATTGGCGTACTTTCAGAGAATACACCTGAGCCAGAGCTATATACTCCAGGCAGACTAACAAGTATTTGGCTTCCATGGGATTACCTTCCATCCTATCGACGAGATGCTCAGCAATGGGGATTGACAGGCCCAAACAGACACATTTTAACTAAAATTTTAGCGGATGAAGATATCGCGAAGCTGAATCACCAACTGACAAATAAATATAACGGGCGTTTTAAAGCAGAAACTGCAGGTCGTTCATTTTTTAATGATATGACTATCACTTTGGAGCTAAAACCATTAAAAGAAAAAATCCATGGCGACAGTGCATCAAGAACAATTTGGTTATTAGTTGGTGCATTTTGTTTGACGCTAATCGCTTGTGCCAATATCGCCAATTTAGTGCTCGCAAGAGCAGTAAATCAGCAGCGGACTATGTCCATAAAAGCGGCTTTAGGCGCTCAACGAAAACAGATCGTTCGAGGCATTTTCATTGAGCTTGCGACATTAACTCTCTTATCAGCAATTTTAGCATTGGGTGTATCGGAGCTGTGCTATTACCTATTAAAATTAATTGCAACAGACAGCTTACCTAGTGTTGCACGCTTAACAACTAATGTGCCGTCAGTCATATTTTGTTTAACTCTTTCAGCATTATTAGCTTGGCTAGGTGCTTGGCTTATCAGTGCCAAAATTAACTTCAGTAAACTAAACTCTCAAATACAAAGTAGTGGTAAAGGTACCAGCATCCAAGTGAAATCAAGTACCCGTTCAGCACTAATTTTCAGTCAGATCTTTCTTGCTAGTTTATTACTGATTTCTTGCTTTCAAATCTTTATAAACTCATGGTCATTGCTAAGCCAGGCTCCCAATTTCGTAAGTAAAGATCGTTACCAAGTGGAATTGAATCAGCTTTTCGAACCAAGGCCAAGTCGCGCTGAAAGAGATTCATATTATAGTACGAGAAGACAACAACTACTTGATATTGTAAGCGAGATAAGAGCCAACCCTAGAGTTGTATCTGCAAGCTTAACTACAGGTACGCCTGTCGAGTTTGGTATTAGTACTTTCTTAAGCCCAGACTCTGGGTTTGAGAATCAGTATTCTGTCTCTGGCAACTTAATTGATGAAGCGTATATACCAACGTTACAGTTAGACATTCTCCAAGGTCGCAATTTTACTCGAGAAGACGTGTATAATCGCTCTCCTTACCTCATTGTAAATAAAGAGTTTGCCAATAAGTTAAAGCCGGGTGGCGATGTAGTTGGTGAGCGTTATTACTGGTTAAATGGACGCCGTACAATTCAATATGAAATTATTGCCGTCACCGAAGATCTAAACCTACCGGAACAAAGTAACTCAGCCAAAATGTGGGCTGTAGATAATATCGAGCGTTACGCTCCTTCTTTTATCATAGAAGTAGATTCAAACCAGCAGCTTACTCCCCAATTTATAAATAGTATTATCGCGAAGACCACACCCACGTGGCGAGTCTCGGATATTCAACCACTTGAATCACAATTAGCAAATTCTCTTGCGCTTCATTACATCGCTAGTTGGGCATCTCTAGCTTTGGCAATAGTGACACTTTCAATCGCCGTGATTGGTATATATGGCGTATTAAGTTATGGAATTAGCATGAGAAAATTTGAACTCGGGGTTCGTATGGCTATTGGAGCGTCACCACTTACTATTGTGAAAGGTGTGATCTTAGAGAACTTTAAGGTCATCATACTCGCGCTAATTGGAGCTGCAATCATAGTTTCAGGCGTTGCAGTGTGGATAACTTCAACCCGTTTCACATTCGCTCTTTCAACAACAGGATTAATATTACCAATAGTTACTATTATTGCAGTAACTGCGTTTACATCCACACTTGCTGTTTGGGGGATTATCAGAAGACCGGCAATTTATTCCCTACGAGATCAATAACTGCCCATCTAAGCACCCAGAACTCGGATTGAGAAACTATTATTCCGAGTTCTGCTTTCCCTCAATAAACATTCTAAAAAGCTATTAATTAACACGCTACGAGATGTAATCCACCTAAGTGAATTTTAGCCAGAACGCAGAATTTGCAGTCAAGCAACTTATACGAAAATTGATGAATTAAGCGCAGTGTGATGGCCTCTCGCATCAATGCCATTGATTAGTATCTTTACCTTGCTGTTAGGCCTACATCGAATAATTATGCTGTGCCAGTTTTAGCTTGTACAAGTGTTGATTACATTAAATAACCTGAGCTTGGGATAACAACTTGTTCTCTAGCAGCTGTTATCCCTTACTACTGCGTTAAATTTTCTTGCAATAGGCCAGCTTTTGACGCACAAATTTGCCTTGCATTTAAGAAATAACTTCTGGCTAGAGTGATATTACGCTTTTGAACTGAGTGATTTTAGTGGATTAACTTACTTCTTACCCCGAGGTTAAATAAATGAACTTTTTTAAGCGTGGAGATATCGTATTTTCGTTCCAATTAGTTGGAGAATTAGCGTGATTGATGTTAGACCGATAAATAAAAATGGGCCCCATAACAGTATGGAGCCCAGCTCATTTCTACAACTGATTCATCTACGTCTAGTAGTTATTGAATACCGAGATAACGTAACAAGCCATGACTGACTTGCTCAACGTTAGGACTTTCCAGCATGGATTTATGACCTCCCGGTACCATTTCAACTGTTACAGGACCACTAAACCACTGCTTTGATAGCTCAATATAATTGCATGACTCGATCGATGAACCCTCCGCGAACATCATTAGCACCTCTTTGTCCCAGATCTGATCAGGGCTATATGAGAAAAACGCTTCCGACTGCCACTTAGCCAACCTATTCAACTTATTAACAAGCTCTGTATCTTTAAGTGATTGTGTCCACGTTGCTATATTTTCTAATCTAGAGTCCATATCCATCCTGTATGAACTCTGCGCAAAATAACTATCCAGCAAAACAAGCGATATTTGATTCTCAATACTGCCCATACACTCTGCAACCTCTTGGGCCAGAGCTCCACCATAAGAATGCCCAACTAAAACGATCTGTTTATTCTTAAACTGTGGCCTAATGCTGTCAAAGATATACTGTCCATGTGATTTGATCGTAGTAACTGACTCACAATCATCGAATACACCGGGATGGTGAATACTGATACATGGTACTCCGTGTGTATCAAGAGTCTGAGCGAAAGACCTAAAATCATTCGGTGTTGACAACACCCCAGGAATCGCAACAACCAAAAACTCAGACTTATCTTCACTTGCACTTTTGTTTAAAAATACTAAAGGCGAATTGTGATTACTATCTGCTATGTTTTTACTCTGAATTGCGTTGGCTTGCTCTCTCAGTGAGAGTGCAGTATACAAATCTGGAAAAGGCACAGACACAGCTAACTGAGCTTGGATCTGATTGCAAAGTTTTACCAATAACAACGAATGCCCACCCAGAGTAAAGAAGTTCGCCGTTGCACTGATCTCAGCAGCTTTTATACCCAAAAGCTGTGCCCAAATACCAGCTAACTGTTGCTCAATATCACCTTCAAGG